>MHAC01000063.1:0-13094 GCA_001804565.1 Ignavibacteria bacterium GWF2_33_9
TATGCTTCTTATTCTTTTTTGTTTCTTTCATAAAAAACACCCTAATAGTTTTTTGTCTAACTTTTGGGGTGCTGTTCACATGCTACGTCTCTAAGGAAACACAATTTATTAAATATTAAATATCAAATTCATCTTGCAAATCAATTACTGATTTGACAATTTTAGGATGTATGCTTTTTCCTGAATGGAATGGAAGGACAAATCGTGAATTACCTTTACCATAAATATGATGGCTTCCTTTGATTCTAAGCAACTCAAAACCTAAGGAAAGTAAGATTTTCTCAGCTTCTTTTGCATCAAGAATAGGAAGTTTAGGCAAAACTTACCTCGTAAGAAGTCGAGAATATATTTTTACTTAGCAGTGGGGTAATTTCCTCTGAACTAATTGTTTCTAAATATAATTCTATAGCTTCTTTTATATTTTCGAAAGCTTCTGAAAAGGTGTCACCTTGACTATGGCATCCTTTAAGTTCGGGACAGAAGGCATAAAATCCATTATCGTCTTCTTCAATTAAAATTGATAATTTCCTATTCATAATATTTATTTTGTTTATCTATATTTACGTATAAAGTTATATTATTATTGGAATCTAATCCGGATATGATGATTTTCCGGGCATTGATCATATATTTTTTTTGCAAATTAATGAAAATACAATTAACAAACTAATTTTATTTATCAAAACCTTAGTAGAAAAAAATTAAGCAGCGGGAACCAACCTTATTAACTTATTTAGATTTTTGATTTTAAATATTGAATCGAACTAATTCCTAAACGGACTGTTTATTATGTACAATTGTGAGTATAGATACCTGATTTGCTTCTAAGAAATAGAATATTCTGTAGTTTTCTGAAAGTACTTCACGTAAATTTTCATTATCAAATTCGGGGATTTTTCGACCACTCATTGGGAAAGATTCAAGCCGTTTCACTGCATTATAAATTTTTTGGACAACAATTTTAGAATAATAAAAGGAACCTTTTTCGATATATTCGCCAATTGATTTTATATCTTCAATAGCCGTTTGAGTCCAAACTATATCAGCCATTTCTGCAAATCCTCTCTTACTTGAAGATGAGATTTATAATTATTATTCTCTAAATCATTTAATCCTAAATTAGTTTTATTCTTGATATATAGAGAATAAATAATATCTTCAATTGTAGTATTATCAGGCAAATCAGAGATTATCTTTAAAGCAGAATTTTTTGGGTTTTCATTTATTCCAACCATAATTCCTCCTGAATAATTGAAGTATTTATCTTGTATTTATTGCTTTCTGTCATTTTTGAAATAAGGTCATAAGAATATGGAAATAATAAACTGCAAATTATGGAAAATACAATTAACAAACCTTATTTTTTGAACCAAAACCTTAGCAGAAAAAAATTAAGCAGCGGGAACCAACCTAATTAACTTAATTAGGTTCAGTTAAGCCGTAGCTTGCTACGGCTCTACTCATTACATAAATTTTTATAATTAACTTGAAAAACTTATTTAGTTCTGCAAACTCTAAATCCAATATAATACTGTTGTTGCAAGCCGTTTGCTGAATAACGTTTGAAAGTAGAACATCCTACAGGCGAATCAATATAACCACCTCCACGGAATATCCTTTCATAGCCTTCAGTCGGACCGGGAGGGTCAGTAGCATCACTTTCATCGTAAAAATCATAATAATCCCAAACCCATTCAGCAGCATTACCATGCATATCATAAAGACCGAAATCATTTGGTGCAAGCAATCCTACATGGTGAATTGCATCGGAATTATTCGTTGTCCAGGCAATATCGTTGGGATTGGCCTGCGAACCATCTTTGTTCCCAACTGAACCTGTGGATCCTGCTCGACAAGCATATTCCCACTCAGCTTCAGTCAAAAGACGATACCCGTTTGCAGATTTATTCCATGTTACGTCAGTTCCGTTTATAGTATAACATTCAGTATATCCTTCCATTTTCGACAATCGATTGCAGAAATCTACAGCTGAATACCAGGTTAACTGTTCTACAGGATTGCCATCATCTTTAATAGAACTAGGATTGGACAGATTCATTACTTTTTTATATTGAGCTTGAGAAATTTCAGTTTCTCCCACAAGTAGAGGTTTTGTAAATGTTACTTTATGTTGAGGATATGCATCCAAATCAATAATATTTGCACTACCCATCATAAAAGAACCGGCAGGAATTTGGACCATTGGTACAATCACAACAGCTTTGGATTGAACTCTAAAGGTAAATCCATTCGATTTCTTGTTATTAGATGTCACAGTCACGCTTACTTCACCTGATGGCATCTCCGGAACCTCTACAGTAATTCCGGTATTATTCCAATAAACGATTGTAGCTTTGTATGTTCCAAACTCAACATAAGAATTAGCCCCTACGGAATTTCCAAAATTTTCACCATATATTTGAACTGAAGTTCCCGATTGTGCGATAGTTGGATTAATTGATGTAATGACCGGATCCAGTATTGTATTAGAAATTGTATAATCAACCTCATTACTTTTCACTCCTGCAACACTTACATATAATTTTCCGCTCTTTGCATTCTCAGGAACAAGTACCATGATTGCAGTCGGGAACCAATTTGGATAATATATTGCTTCTATACCATTGAAGAAAACTTTGCTGTCGGCTGACTTGCTCCCAAAATTCTTACCGTATATCGTAATCTGATTTCCTACATTAAAACTAGTACTGCTTAAGTTTGTGATTGCAGGTTGGGTACCATCAGCTTGAATTGTGAAAGTAAGACCATTACTTTTCTGCGAACCAACAGTAACATATATATTACCTGTTGTTGCTCCGGATGGTACTGCCACTTTAATCGAAGTATTAGACCATTGAAGGTAAAGGGTTGCTTTTGTTCCATTAAAGGAAACAAATGAAGATGCCTGAGAATCTCCAAAATTTTTTCCGGAAATCGTAATCTCATCTCCTGTCATACCTAACACAGGAGACAAAGAAGTTATTACAGGTTTATCTTCAGCTGCAGGTGTAGTCGGATTATTACTACAGGAAACAATCATTAAAAATGCGGATAGGATTGTAAGTAAAAATATCGTTTTTTTCATTTCAAACCATTAATTTTTTTTTACATTTTAACTTAATATCATTATACTGAATTATCTTGTTTACAATTTCAAAGTTATCATTAAAATTTATTTTGTTCTGCAAATTCTAAATCCAATATAATACTGCACTTGTACAGCATTTATTGAATAACGCTTAAAAGTAGAACAACCGTTTGGTGAATCAATATAACCACCACCACGGAATATCTTTTCCAGACCGTTTGTAGGACCGGAAGGATCTTCAACGGCAGCATTTGTATATGCACTAAAATAATCCCAGACCAATTCAGCTGCATTTCCCTGCATATCGAATAAACCAAAATCATTTGCTGCAAGCAAACCTACATGGTGCATTGCATTGGAATTACTTGTGGTCCATGCAATATCGTTAATATTTGCCTGCGAACCATCTTTATTTCCAATTGAACCTGTTGATCCTGCTCGACATGCATATTCCCACTCAGCTTCAGTCAAAAGACGATACCCGTTTGCAGATTTATTCCATGTTACGTTATTTCCGTCTATTGTATAGCATTCAGTATAACCTTCCAGTCTCGACAATCGATTGCAGAAATCAAGTGCAGCATACCATTCAACCTGTTCTACAGGATTATCATCATCAACAACATAACTTGGATTGAGTGAATTCATCACTTTTTTATACTGTGCTTGAGAAATTTCAGTTTTTCCAACAAGAAGTGGTTTTGTAAAAGTAACTTTATGCTGAGGATAAGCATCACCATCTTCGGAATTTGGGCTTCCCATCATAAATGTGCCCGCAGGAATTTGAACTAATGGCACTATTACATTCGCACTTGATTGAACTCTGAAAGTAATTCCATTTGATTTTTTATTATTAACTGTAACGGTGACACTAATTTCACCTCCCGGTATATCAGGTACTACAGCACTAATCTGAGTATTACTCCAATAATCAGCTGTTGCCTTAGTAGAACCAAACTGAACATAAGAATTTTGTCCTGATGAATTTCCAAAATTACTACCGTTGATAATAATTGGTGTTCCTGCCGGAGCAATAGTTGGACTAATTGATGAGATTACCGGTTCGGGTGTAACATTAGAAATTGTGTAAGCTACTTCGTTACTAACCTTACCCGCAACACTTACAGTTATTTTGCCGTCAGTTGCATTAGTCGGGACAATCACTTTGATAGAAGTCGGAAACCAATAGGAATAACTTGCCGCTTCAATTGCATTGAAGAAAACTTTGCTATCTGCAGTTTTGCTGCCGAAATTTTTGCCGTAAATTATTAATTCATCACCAATATTGAAACTGGTACTGCTTAAAGCTGTAATATTGGGATTTGTATCATCTATCTGTACCGTGAAATTGACTCCATTACTTGTAATAGCACCAACAGTTACAGTAACATCGCCGGATGTGGCTCCTACCGGAACTTTTACTTTAATTGATGTATTTGACCATTGAGTGTAAGCAGTTGCTTTTATCCCGTTAAATTCTACATAAGATGAAGTCTGTGTATTACCAAAATTATTACCTGTAATTGTAATTTCATCTCCTACCTTTCCATTTGTTGCCGATAATGTTGTTATAATTGGAGAATTATTACCAATAATAAGATAAGATCCATTGCTTTCAAGTGTACCAACATTTACAGTAACATCACCTGATGTGGCTCCTGCCGGAACTTTTACTTTAATCGATGAATTTGACCACTGAGTGTAAGCAGTTGCTTTTATCCCATTAAATTCCACATAAGAAGCTGACTGTGTAACTCCAAAATAATTGCCTGAAATTGTAATTTCATCACCAACATTTGCTTGAGTAGGGGATAAGGATGTTATAACAGGAGCATTATCATCAATAATGAAATAAAATCCATTGCTTTCCATTTCTGTAGTTTTTACAAAAATATTTCCTGATTTTGCATTTTCAGGGATTTGAACCAATATCCTAGTGTTTGACCAAAGTGAGATTTCGGTGGCATTTATTTCATTAAAGAAAACTTGACCTTTCTCCGTAGTGAAATTGAGTCCAAGAATTTCAACAACATCTCCAACTTCACCATGTCCAAGTCCTGCAGAAACAATTATTGGTGAATCGTCTAATTGATAATCTACTTCATTACTCGATAATCCTCCTACCACTACTTTTAATTTCCCTGATGCAGTAATATAAGGTACAATAACTTTGATTTGAGTTGAAGACCAACTAGAATAAGTTACAACAGCTGTATTGCTAAAATATATTTTTGAAGTATCCCGAATGTTACCAAAATACTTCCCGCTAATTGTAACTTCCAATCCCGCATGTACTACCTGAGGAGATATCGAAGATATTTCAGGTTGATCTTGAGTTGGAGGTGTAACAGGATTATCATCACCACATGAAACAAACATCCAAAATGTGGACAAAATTGCAAAAAAGTATAATATTTTTTTCATTTAACAACCTTTATATTTTTTTCATAATAAAATTCCTTTGCAAACTTAGTGTATTTTTATTGTATAATCGTATAATCAAAAGTATTGCTTGTATTATCCCCAATTTTAACGAGAAGTTTTCCCGTGACTGCAGTAGGCGGTACAATAACCTTGATTGTATTGTCACTCCACATAGTATATTCTGTCCCGGGAAAGCCGTTGAAGAGCACATTTGCATCGGTTCGCTTTGTTGTTCCGAAATCATTCCCAAAAACAGTAATTTCATCACCAATTTTGAATCCCGAGGTACTGATGTTAGAAATTTGAGGAAAGTGGGGATCATATACAACTGATATTTTGAAAGTATTACTCGCCTGACTACCAACATAAACACGTACCATACCTGTAGATGCACCAACCGGTACTTTCACTTTGATTGAATCTTTTGTCCAGAAAACATAATCTGTTGCATGTAATCCATTGAAATCCACGTAAGAACCTTCTTGTAATTGTCCGAAATTCCTGCCGACAATTTTCATCACATCATTTATTGTAACAGTAGCTGGTTGAAGTGTATAAACAAATGGGTCGGTTTGAGTTGCAATTGTCAGGTAAAATCCCTTGCTTGTTTTGGAGGCTGTCTTAACATAAATCATTCCGGAAGTTGTTGTATATGGTACCTGCACTTTGATTTTTGAGTCAGTCCAGGAATTAATTTTAGTTGCTTCAAGGTTGCCAAAATAAACGCTTCCCTGAGTATTTCCGAAATTAATACCTTCAATATGTATATCCTGTTCGCCATTGGCTCGACCATTACCAGCTGCTAATATGCGTGGTCCGTCGTCTAATGTGAAAGCAAAAGCATAACTAATTCCTTCAGTAGTTTCTATTATTACTTTACCGGATTTATTGATTTCCGGTGCCATTACAGTGATTTCAGTATCACTCCAATTTAAGATATATGGTGCAATAATTTCATCGAAATATACAACAGAACTACCTTGCATTGCTCCGAAATTGGTTCCTGTAATTTTAATAATATCATTAAGAAGAAATGAACTTGGCGTCAATGCTGTAATTTCCGGACTAGTAGAAGGCGGAATTGGTGTTGTTGGTTCATTATTGCAGCTTGTGAAAATTAAAACCGCAAAAAATGCCGTAAATAAAATTTTAATACTTTTCATTTTATTTTTTTACTTCTTATTTTGTTTTCAATTTTTCAATCTCTGTTTTGAGTTATTTTGTATATTCTGAGTTGAAATTTTCATAATCTAAATTTGTAATTTGTACATTAAATCTAAACAACACAAACCTTGAAAATGCTCAGAATTTAAAAAACGGAAATCCTATTTTGCAAATTACCAATAGATAACTTCTCTTTCCAATTTAATGCCAAATTGTTCTTCAACAGAATTAGCGATTTTATGAGCTAAGTCTTTTATTTCATCTGAAATTGCATTACCTTTATTGATTAATATTAGAGCATGCTTTTCGGAAACTCCTGCATTACTCTCCGAAAAACCTTTCCATCCTGCTTGTTCAATCAAAAATGCTGCAGAACATTTAAAAGAGTTTTCATTTTGTTGGAATAAGTGCAAATCAGGGAATTTACTTAATAAATATTCTGCTGTTGTTTTGTCAATTATCGGATTTTTGAAAAAACTACCGGCATTAGGATACTGGCTTGTATTAGGCAATTTTGCAGTTCGAATTTCTCGAATTGCTTCGAAAACATCAATATGATTAACTTCAGTTAAATTAATTTCATTTCTTTGGAAATATTTGAGAACATCATTGTAATTAAAATGAGGCGGTGTATTTTTGGGTAATTTGTATCTAACTTTCGTAATGAAGAGATGTGCCATTTCCGGTTTCTTGAAATTGGAAAATCTATAATCGAAACAGCAGGCATCTTTTTCAATATCATAAAATTCACCTGTATGAAAATCAAATACTTCGCAATTCAGGAAAAAGTCTTTTTGTTCAATACCGTAAGCACCGACATTTTGAACAGGTGCAGCTCCTGCCGAACCGGGAATCATAGTCAGATTTTCCAAACCAAAAATAGATTTGCTCACACACCATTTAATGAAATCGTCCCATTCAGCACCACTTTCCACTTCCACCAAATAATCCATATCAGTTTCATCTAAGATATGAATTTTATCCATAGTGGAAATAATCACAAGTCCCCGAATTTTTTCAGGTAACAATAGATTTGACCCTTTACCCAAAAAATGTTTCGGCAAATTAGTAAGCTCAGAATCTGCAAAAATTTCAGGTAAATCATGCGAGTGTTCAATTTCTGCAAAATAATCCGCATTGGATTTCATCCTGAAAGTATTATAATTTTCGAGAGAATAATCTGTAAATAATTTCATTAAATTATTTTTTTTAAATAATAATAATTTTATTAACTGTTAAACGTTTTTTATAAATGTAAATTAATAAAAACACAAATTAGCAAAATTATCTTTCACAATCTAACTCATTTATAATTCCTTTAAATAAATTCATCATTTACACTTATTTTTATTAATTTTGTGTTAACATAATTTAAAAAATTGCAAAACGCTGCATAAAAACAAATCTGTTTACACCAAGTATCTTTTAAAAATAGAAAATTCAATTAGGAAATGAACAAAACAGGTAATATTCAAAAAAATATGAATAATAATCAGAACAATCAAAAAAATCAGAGTAGTCAAAACTATCAGAGCAATTACGTTTCTCGGAACAGAAAACCGAAAACAGAAATTCAACCAATTGACATCAATGAACTCAAATCTAAAAAAATTGCAGAATTAGTGCAAATTGCAAAAAACTTGGATATACAGAATTTAAGTAATTTGCGAAAAGGAGAATTGATAATTAAAATTGTTGAAATTCTCACTGAACAGAAGTCGAAATTCGTACCAAAAGGTAAAGATATCGAATTTGAAGATCTCATTTCGAGCGGTGGTGTTTTGGAGGTAATGAATGATGGTTACGGTTTCTTGCGTTCACCAGACTGGAGTTATCTCTCCTCTCCGGATGATATTTACGTATCTCCCTCGCAAATCAAGAAATTCGGCTTACGCACCGGCGACACAATTTACGGTAAAGTGCGTCAGCCAAAAGAAGGCGAAAGATTTTATGCTTTACTCAAAATCGAAACAGTTAACTATGGTCCGCCAGAATTAATTAGAGAAAGAACAATTTTCGATAACCTTACACCGCTTTTCCCTGAAGAGAAGATAAAATTGGAAACAAATCCTACCCATTATTCAACAAGAATTGTGGATATGCTGGCTCCAATAGGAAAAGGTCAGCGTGGTTTGATTGTTTCTCCGCCGAAATCAGGTAAAACAATCCTTTTGCAGCAGATTGCAAATTCAATCTCAATAAATCATCCTGAAGTAAAGCTCATTATCCTTTTAATTGATGAACGTCCTGAAGAAGTAACTGATATGAAGCGTTCTGTAAAAGCTGAAGTAATTTCCTCAACTTTCGATGAACCACCCGAAAGACATGTTCAAGTTGCCGAAATGGTACTCGAAAAAGCAAAAAGACTTACTGAAGCAAAGCAAGATGTTGTGATTTTGCTCGATTCCATCACTCGTTTGGCACGTGCCCATAATACAACTGTGCCACATTCCGGCAAGATACTTTCTGGTGGTGTTGATGCAAATGCACTGCATAAACCAAAGAGATTTTTCGGCGCTGCACGTAAAGTGGAAGAAGGCGGTTCACTTTCAATAATTGCAACTGCATTGGTAGAAACCGGTAGTAGAATGGACGAAGTGATTTTCGAAGAATTCAAAGGAACAGGAAATATGGAACTTGTTCTCGACCGTCGTTTGTCTGAACGCAGAATTTATCCCGCAATTGATGTGAATCGTTCGGGAACACGCCGTGAAGACAAATTACTCGCTTCCGAAGAAATGAACAAGATCTGGATCTTACGTAAAGTTCTTAGCGATATGCAATCCATTGATGCAATGTCATTTTTGCTGGATAGAATGAAAGGAACAAGAAGCAACAAAGAATTTTTGAATTCTTTGAATTCTTAATAAATAAGAAGTTTTGCACATTTTAATTATTTTATGGACTTTTGTAACTTTTTTGAGTTAATTTTGTCTTTATTATAATAGCAATTGCAAAATATTTCGATATTTATTTGAAATGGAAATAATTAAAAAATATAGATTTTTTACTGTAACACTTCTATTCCTGTGTGTTCTAGGTGTACTCTCGATGAATAAGACCTCTTATTCAGTACAGACTCTTGAGGACATACAGGCGAAGTTGCAGTTATTTAGTCCGGTAATAGAAAAGTTACGAGCTGCCGGAGTAGATTCTATGTTTATAGACAAACTCATATCAGATTCACTTGTTGTTTTCGAAGATAAATACTTACAGCTGGATGTTCCATATCGAACAGTAACTAGCGATAAACCCAAACAACCAACCACCAAATATTATTCATCAGTAATGAATGATATGTCTATCCGAAAAATTGAAAAATTCATTGATACTTATAGTGTTCCTCTGAATGATGTTGAAATGCTTTACAAAGTGGACAAAGAAACTTTAGCTTCTCTTCTTATGGTGGAAACCCGTCATGGTGAATATTTAGGCTATCATAATGTTGCATCAGTCTATCTTTGTCTGGCATTGGCTGACCAACCTGAATTCATTGAATATAATATGAAGAGAATGAAGAAGAAATATAATCTTTCGAAAGGTGGTTATGTTCAGGTAAAACAAAAAATGGTGAACCGTTCCAAAACCAAAGCAAAATGGGCTTTGAATGAAATAATAGCACTTTATAAGATTAGCGAAAAAATTCCTCATAAAGTAACAGAAATTTATGGATCATATGCAGGAGCATTCGGTATTCCTCAGTTTTTGCCATCATCCTATAATAAATTTGCTGTTGACGGAGATTCTGATGGAGAAGTTAATCTTTTCAATTTCAATGATGCAATTTATAGTTGTGCAAATTACTTGAACAAACACGGCTATGGACCTACAACATCAGAGAAAAGAGATGCTATCTATTCATATAATCATTCACAAAAATATGTGAATACTATAATAGAACTCGCCAGAAGGGTAAAAAATAATATGGGATCTGATTCAGTTGAAGCAGAATCTGCAATCGAAGAAGTTAATGATGATGATCAATAATATTATTCTGCAATAATAAAATCTGACAGCAATTCCATCCCTGCACCTTCACGAGTAATAACAAATTCATCACCGGTCATATCAATTACAGTGGAAGGACCATCGAATTCATCTTCATCTAATTGCACGACTATATCCAATTGTTTGGAAAAATATTCGAAAATCTCCCAACTTTCTGCATCATCATAATCTGGTATTCTTGCGGATATAGAAATGATAGGTTCGCCCAATTCCTGCAAAAGCATAAGTGATATTTGCTGACGAGGAACACGAATACCGGCAGTTTTTCGCTTAGCATCCTGAGCAAAAACCGGCACCTGCTTGGATGCAGGCAAGATGAAAGTGTAGGGTCCCGGAACAAGTGACCGCATAGTTTTATATGCTGAATCCGATACTTTTGCAAAATCGCTTAAGTTCGTAAGCGAATCGCAAAGGAATGTAAGCGATTTACCTGATTCAACCTTACGCAACCTTCGGATTTTTTCTATCCCGTTTTTATTTGATAATTTACATCCCAAAGTATAGCCTGTATCAGTAGGATAAAGGATTACAGATCCATTACGCAAGACATCAGCTACTTTTGTAATTTTCCGTATTTCCGGATTTTTGGGATGTATTGTAAGTATTTCACTTGGCATATTAACTCTCTTCTTTGTATATTTTTTTGAAAATAAAGTAAAACGGGAAACCGGTTGCAAGCAGCAGCAATCCAAAAACTGAATTTATCATTTGATTTCTTCCTTCAATATATCCGACTATATCTGAATATACAGTAAATATGACGAAGAAGAAGGAAAAAACAATAAATATTATTGGAATCCACGGATATCCCCAAACTTTATAAGGACGTGGAGCATCGGGCATTTTCTTCCGTAGAACGAATACACCTGCTGCTCCAAGTGCATAAAATATCCAGCTCACAAATATCAGCATATCCGTGAGAATATCGAATGTGCCGCTCAGTACAAGCAAAGCTGACCAAATTAATTGCAGCCAAAGCGCATTTGCCGGTGTGAAAAACTTCGGATGGGTTGCTCCAATACTTTTAAAAAACATTCCCCTATTGGACATTGCATAGTACACACGTGCCGAGGCCATAATTGTACCGTTCGATGTTCCGAGAGTAGAAACCATTACTAGTGCTGCCACAAATCCCCCACCAATTGTTCCTAACACTTTCTGGGCGGCATCTGCAGCAACGAGAGTCGATTTTGCCATTTCAGTTATTGGCAGAACATATATATACGCAAGATTAATAAGCAAATATACTGTAATTATAATCACTGTTCCAACGAATAATCCAACAGGAATGGACCTTTGGGGATTTTTGATTTCACCGGCAAGATAAGTAACATTATTCCAGCCGTCATAAGCCCAGAAGGCACCTGACATTGCTGCAATCATTCCCAGGAAGATGCTTTTTTGCGGCATATCTGCAAACGGGATATTTGTACTGAAATTTGCGGTATTACCACTTGTCAGAAATAATGCCATGAAGATGAAGAAGAGCATCAGCAACAGTTTTGTTGATGTGAAAAATGCTACAATATGTCCCCCGAATTTCACACCAAGATAATTGATGAAAGTCAACACTGAAATCAATCCAATCGTAACGAGTTTCACTCCAATATTCGCAATGGGGTAAATATCCCCAATCATTGGTATATGCAGCATAAAAGCCTTCTCCACCTCAGGCGAAAAGCGGGGCAGATGCAAAAAATACTGCGAATATTCTGCAAAAACATATGAGATTGATGCAATTGAACCTGTCTGAATTACTATGAAGATCCCCCAGCCATATAAGAAGGCCGTGAATTCACCATACATTTTCTGGAAGAAAATATATTGACCACCTGTTTCGGCAATCATACCGGCAACTTCCGCATTGGTCAGAGCACCGAACAAAGTTATAATACCCGCAACCACCCATATTCCCAAGAGAATTTCGGGTGAACCGACTTGGCCTGCCATAAGTGCCGGTTTTTTAAAAATTCCGGAACCTATAACTGCTCCGATTACATATAATATTGTTATAATTAAACCTAATTCGGATTTAAGTTTAATCTTTGTGTTAGATTGCATCATATAGAAATACAAATTACCAAAAACTTATCTAATATTTTGGATTTTTCCGTAATTTTATGAAAAATGGAACAAATTCTTAAAAAAATCATAATTCAAATTTAAAATCTATATATTTAAAGTTAACAATAAATTAAAATTATTATTAGTTGATAAAAAATACTTAATTTGGATATGTCTGAGATTGAATAAATGAATTAAAAATCAACAAAATATAAATGAGGTTCAAATGAATATTTTTCACGTAATAGAAATCAAGAAAATTCCTTACAAGATTGTAACCGGAATTTTACTCCTTGCTCTGTCATTAATATTCGCCTCTAATGAAACAAAGGCATATCCAGATGGA
>MHAC01000063.1:13170-29068 GCA_001804565.1 Ignavibacteria bacterium GWF2_33_9
TCAACTAACACAATTGTCGTAACTTTACATCATCTTACAATGACAAAAGGTGGAATTGACATTGGTGTGAAAACTAGTAGCAGCGGAGAAGTGAATGCCGGAACTTTATCGCCCATTTCTACATATCTGAAAACAAAATCTTCAGAATTAGTACAAAATGCAACAAAAAGTTTTACCGATTCTGTTCAATTCATATTTACATGGACAGCCCCTTTTGCTACAGGTACCTATTACTTAAAAGCTTGTGGTCTGGCAGCCAACGGAGATGGAGAAACTACCGGAGACAACTGGGATTTTTTACCTGTTCAGCAAATAGTTGTGCAAACAGTTGAATTACTATCACTGACTTCATTAACAGGTAACGAACAATTATGCCCGGGTACATCTACGGACATTACATGGACTTCTTCCACAATAAATAATATTACAATTGAGCTTTCTACTGATGGTGGAATTACATTTCCAACAACTCTGGTCGAAAATTATCCTGCAGATTCATCATCCTGGACATGGGTTATTCCACCTTCACAATCGCCCGGCACAAGTTATAAGGTCAGAATATCCGATTCTGACAATGCTTCTACCAAAGATGTTAGTGATGCTACATTCACTATGAATCAATATACTACAATTACAGCCCACCCAATTGAATTCACGACTTGTTTTGGAAATGAAGCAAGCTTTAATATTACTGCAATTGGTTTAAACTTAACCTATCAATGGCGGCACAAAGGTGAAATTATTCCTGATGCTACAAACAGCTCATTCACAATAGCTAGTGTAACTGCTGCAGATGAAGGAAATTACGATTGTATTGTGACGGGTTTATGTGGTGTTGCAACATCTAATCAAGCATTATTGACAGTGAAAATGCCACCAGAGATTGTGAATCAACCTCTAACACAATCAATTTGCGAAGGGGAAAATCTGATTATTTCTGTAGCTGCAACGGGTAGTGGACTGAATTATCAGTGGAGAATGAATGGCGAAAATATGACCAATGAAACAAATCCGCAATTAATAATAAATAATATTCATAAGATAAGCGAAGGTAAATATTCCGTAAAAATTGTTGGGGATTGTGCTCCGGAAATTGTTTCTGAGGATGCAATCATCACCATTCTTGAACCTCCTTCGATTATTACTCCTCCGATATCCAAAACGGTAAATGTTGGAGAAGATGCACAATTTAGTGTAGGAGCAAATGGCAGCAATCTCGAATATCAATGGCAAAAAGATGGTACGGACATTCCGGGAGCCACCGACAGCATTCTTGTGTTTACAAATACTCAATTGGATGACGCAGGAAGTTATCTTTGCATAATTAGTAATGAATGTTCAATAAAGAAAACAAATACTGTGAAACTAACAGTTCAAGAAGGAAAAGCCCCGGTTCTGACTTTGGCTCATACTTCAATTGATATGGGAAAAGTTGGTGTAGGACAATCAAAAGATTCACTTTTCACTCAGGAAATTACTAATTCCGGCACAGCCGATATGGAAATTTACGATATTAATTTATCTGGTGCAGATGCTTCCGAATTTGAATTAGCAGGATTTACCCTGCCTCTAATTCTAACACCAAATGAAAGCCATGATATAATATTGAAATTCAACCCAACTACACAAGGTGACAAAACTGCACAATTGAATATTATTGCCAAATCATTTCTTCAGGATAGCATTGCGATAACTGGATATGGTGCAAAAATTGATTTTTCTTATGCAGGTGAATTGCTATTCAAATTTGAGGAAATCGGCACTGAAATTCTGCAGAATTTCAATTTAGCTAATCATAGCGATATTCCCCTAAGTATTCATCTACAGTTGGCCGGGGAACATCCTGAATACTTTGAAATCAAATCAGAAAAAGATATGTATATCAAAAGTGATACTTTTGCTGTTGTAGAAATTGGCTTCATACCTGTTACCGGAGAAGAAGTTACTGCAGTACTTCAAGTAACACATGATAATCTTACAGGATTAGATTTCTATATTCAATTGAAATCCATTAATCTCAAGTCTGTCGACGATAACGTTGTGCTGGGGAATATTGACATATACCCAAATCCAGTGACTGAAGTTATCTCATTTCAAATAAATGAATTTTTGGGTAACAAGGCAGAAATATCGATAATGGATATTAATGGAAATTTTGTTGCAAATTTAGCAAATTTAATTAATGAAAATTATCCAAAGACTGTCTCGTGGAATTTAAGGGATAATCAAGGTAAAAAAGTTAGTTCGGGTATGTATAATTTGTTAATTATTTCAGGTGATAAAATCTACAATAAATCATTTGTGATTTTACAGTAAAAGAATAATCTTTGTATCTAATTGTTAAAAATCCTAATTTATAAATGTATTAAAAAATACAAAAATGAATTAGGATTTAATAATTTTAATTAATTTTGAAAATCTAATATTATTATAATAAAAATGACAACTAAAAAGTTTTGTATAATAGGCTTAGGATATTTTGGTTTAAATCTTGCCAAAATACTCACTCAATTGGGTGCAGAAGTGCTCGCAATAGACAAAGATCTGGCTAAAGTAGAAGAAATATCCCCTTATGTTACTGTTGCAGTACAACTCGATGCAACAGAAAAATCAGCATTGCTTTCGCAGGGATTAAATGATTTCGATGCTGTTATTGTGGCAATAGGCGAAGGATTCGAAAGTTCCATCACAACCACTGCAATTTTACAGGAAATAGGTGTGAAAGTAATTTATAATCGAATTGTATCGCAATTGCACCAAAGACTTTTGTCACTTATGGGTATAACGAATCTGCTCGTACCCGAAGCAGAAGCAGCAGACCATTTGGCTCGCCAATTGATTACTCCTGCAATGATTGATTCATTCAAAATCAGCGATAAACATTCAGTTTTCGTAGTGCAGGTTCCTGATAAACTTGTCGGCAAATCAATTATTGACTCAAAGATTAGAACTGATTATAACTTGAATGTTGTTACAATCAAAAAAGGCAAATTGGTTTCTATCAAAACTAGGGATAGCATTTTTGCTGCACCGACAATTGGAGTCCCATTACCTACGTACATTTTCGAGGCAGAAGACATATTAGTTTTATTCGGCACAGAAAAGGATTTCGAGAATTTCACTTCAGAATAAGTATGTTCCAAAAAGTAAGCACAATAATCCTTTTTGCATTATTCGCTATTTATGCCTCGCCGGCACAAGTGCTGGATTGGAGTGTACCTGTTAATCTTGAAAAACTCAATTCACAGGCAGATGAATTTGCTCCGGTTTACTATTCCCCTAGTCGTCGGCTTTACTTTAATTCCACAAGAAATAATTCTTCCAAATTTTATTTTGTTGAAATTAAGTCCACAAAAGACTGGATTTATGACATAAAAGCACCGACACTCCTGACGGATGATATCAATAAAACTTCACGTAATCAATCATTTCTGACTTTCGATAATGATGGTACTGCATATTTTACAAGTTTTAATTCATCATCTGAAGGTAGTGTACTAAATATTTTCCGCACTATTTATAATAAAAATAACTGGCAGCGAGGGCAAATTGTTCCTTCTTTGCAAAGTGATAAATTCAGATTTAATCCAACGATTTCACCAAGCGGGAATATGATGATTTTTTCACAGGCAGACCCGATCAAACCCGAAGATTCAGATTTATGGCTTGCTTTTAAGAATAACCTGAATGAATGGATTATTTCCATGCGACTGGACAATTTGAACTCCAATTTAGCGGAAATTACTCCGTATTTTACCTCTAATGATACGTTATATTATTCTTCAAACGGATTTAACGGGCAGGGTGGTTACGATATTTATTATTCTATCAATATTAACGGGGAATGGCAGACACCACGCCCGCTGAATGAGATAAACACTGAATATGATGAAATGGACTTCCATCCAATAAGTGCAAATATTGCCGTTTTCGCTTCGAACCGTCCAAAAGGAAAAGGCGGATTGGATCTTTGGGCTTCAGTCATAAGAAATCTCGAACAAAATATCGAGAATCCCGAACTCAAGCTTGCAGTATCATCTACTGATATAGATATTAAGACAAACAGAAAATTTATTCTTGCTAATAATACTTTCCGTGAATTATTGAATTTGAATGAAAATCAATTTTCGCAGATGGAAGAAAATATTATCAAAATTTATGCAGATTCTTTTGAAATTAATCCTGAATATCTGGAAATTACACTTTTTCCTACTTTAACAAATAATTTCAAAACTCTGAATATAATCTATCAAACTGATAATTTCAGAGATTCAGCACAACTGAAAAGCAGCGATAATCCATCGGTGAGTCATTTGCTGTTCCTCAATAAAATTGCTGATAAAATTTCCATAACTAATATTTTAAAAATTTCAGCAAATATATCTAATGAAGCAGGTGAAATTGGTGTAGAACAGAATGTACATATAGATATTTTTAATTCCACAAAAGAATTTCCTGAAATCCCAAAAATCGGCGGTACGCAATATATTCCTCGATTTATTGCACTTTCGGATAAATTCGATGATAATGAATTGCAAAGTAATACTGATATGATTCAAAATATTAAAAAATCATTCCCTATTCCAAAGAAAATCATTGTGAATTTATCTCAAAATCTCGATCAAGCTCAGGTAAATACCGTAAAAACCTGGCTTGGCAAATCACTTCCAAATTTCAAAGAAATTATTTACCGAGAAAATTCATTTCCGGAGCTTTACAAATATAAAGTCAATCCTCAGTTTAATTATATTCTACTATTAATAGAAATATAATCAATCTATTAAATTACTTTTTTTACGATCTTTAGCAATTTTCTGAGCATTACGAGATTTAATTTGATTTTCTAACAATCTCTGCTGAGTGTTTCTCGGATTTATTATAGTTCGATTGTTTCCCCATAAGCAAGTACCAGGGATTTGTGTCCATTAGCTCTCACTTTTGCGGCAAATTCATTCGGGTCTGCCTCGATTACAGGAAAAGTGTTATAATGAATCGGAATTGCCAGCTTAGGATTTACGAAATCCACAGCACGCACAGCATCGTCAATTCCCATAGTAAAATTATCTCCTATTGGCGTTAGGAAAACGTCAATATCATTTATTTCACCAATAAGTTTCATATCGCTGAATAAACCTGTATCTCCTGCGTGATAAATTGTTTTGCCGCCCATTGAAATGATAACACCTGCAGGTTCTCCCATATATTCATCATCATTATTTGCAGAACCGTGATGGGCAATTGTGAATTTCACCTTTCCAAATGGGAAATTATACGCACCTCCGATGTGCATATTGTGAGACTTTACACCATTTCTTGCAACAAAATTAGCTAATTCATTCACTGCAATTACAATAGAGCCGTTCTTTTCGGCAATCTTTAATGTATCTCCAAAATGGTCACCATGAGCATGAGTAAGCACAATATATTTTGCCTTCACTTCATCGGCAGATATAGGAGCAGTAGGATTCCCCGAAATGAAAGGATCAATGATGACTTGATTTTCACCATCATCCAAAATAAATGCGGAATGACTTAAATATCTTAATTTCAGCATATATCACCTCAAAAAAAACTAAATTAATAACTTCCGAATTTAAAACTTAATTGTCCCTGAAAGCCTGAAAGCTGCTTATTTGTTGTTGCAGGCAAATTAACAAAGGATATTGATCGATATGAAACACCAAAATCAATTTTAATCATTGAAGTTAAATTCAATTCTGCATTCACAGCAGGTTCTAGGACGAAAAAGTCAGATTCTTTTCGGTCATATTCATAATAATAATCATCCACTTCATAATAGTACATATTATTATTCGAATTATCTTTCAAGTCACGAGTATATTTTAGATTTCCTCCGCCAATAAAGAGCGAACCGGTGAAATGCAGTATATCTTCAGGATTAAAAATATATTCAAGAACCAAACCTCCATAACCCATTCCATTGATATACCAGGATGAATCTTGCTTAGTCAATTTTTCATACTTATAGGTTGTATCATTATATCCCCATGTGTATATTTCCTGAGAATATCCTTTTAATCGGTGATTCGACATTTGGCCGTATCCTGCCACACCAATAGAAAATTGATGATTAAACACGATGCTTCCTTTAGCTCCTAGGAAAAGTCCAATTTCGTCATTGAATTGTCCGGCTTCGGTTGCAAGTCCAAAATTATATCCGTAAGTAACAGGTGTTTTGAAAAGCAGGCTTGGTTCAGCTGCTTGGGCGTTATTATTTACATTTGCAAAGAGAATTGCAGCAACAAACAAAAAAACATATTTTGTTTTCATTTTTCATCTTGATTTAATTACACACAAATACGAAAATATACTTAATATTATTTTAGTAAATTCAAATTCCTTTAAAAAGGGTATTAAACCTGCTATTCATTTTATTAATTTGCAACTAAATGGAAAAAAGATTATAACAAAAAAAAATCCTTCAAATATCTTAATATTCAAAGGATTTTTTAAAATTGGGGGAAATAGTTTGAAAATTTTTAAATTAAGTTGAACTTCATCTCATCGGGGAAAGAATAATTTTCTTCGTGATTGACAATGAGCATATTTTCATTATCAGATGTGATAATACGCTCTACCTGTGCATTGATGTAAGAATTCCATTCAGCATATTCATGGTCACTCACACTTTCTTTGTTTTTCAATGACTTATAGGATTTCACATTTTTACCGACTTCAGCCGGTACAGCAACTTTTTTGTCCCAGGTAATTGAACAAGTAGCACCTGTATCTAATCTTTTGAAAATGAATTTTTGCTTTCCTTCACCTAAATTCAAACTTGGGTCGAAAAACATTTTATTTGCCACTCCGACACCTTCAGGGGCAGGAAATGCATCGAATATGATTGATTGCACAAGTGACAAATCACCGTAAGCAGGTACAGCAATTTTCAGATTTTCACGAGCAACTCTTTCGGTACCGTATAGTGCTTTTGCAGCAGCTTTTGCAATAAAGAATGCGGAGGTAACACCGGGACATACATGTCCGGTCATTTTTCCTAAATCAACTAAAGACAATGACACTAAATTTTCACCATGTTTTACGCCGATTTCCATAGCATGAGGATCTGTTACTTCTACGTATCCTGCTTGCAAATATAGGTCTTGCAAATTATCAAAAAAATTTATCATATTAATATTTAAGATTACAATTTAAAAAAAGAGAGACGTTTATATGCAAATGTTAGTTTAACCTAAATTATATAATTATTATTAAAATATTCTGTAAGTCCATTAGGTTTAACAACATTACAAACATTATAATATTTCTCATTAAACTTTTCATGAATTAATTTAAAATTTGTTAATTTTAAGAAATTTGAAATATTTTCGGTGAAAATTCGTTAATTTTGTGATTTATATATTGTATTATTTATATAATTTCATATAATAGAGGAATAAATGACCACATTCTTGCTACTCGCCTTAATAGCTATCTCCAGCTATTTCATTGGTTCCATACCATTTGGAGTAATTATCAGCAAACTTTTCTTTGGATTTGATATCCGTGAAAAAGGGAGCAAAAACATGGGCAGTACAAATACTTTCAGAATATTAGGTTGGAAAGCAGGTGTAGCAGTTCAGGTTTTGGATATACTTAAAGGTGTGTCAGCAGTGTTGTTAGCAGGATTCATTGGCAGTGGTCTGAATATTCCTAATCATTCGCCATTTTCAAATTCTACAATAATTGCTTTCTCAGCAGGAATTATTGCAATATTGGGACATATGTTTACAATATTTGCAGGTTTTCGTGGAGGAAAAGGAATAAATACTGCTATTGGTATGCTATTGGCAATTGCACCGGTGGACTTATTAGTGGCTATTGGAGTATTTTTAATTATCGTTTCTCTTTCAGGTTACGTTTCGCTCGGTTCTATGTTTGCAAGTTTAGCACTTCCTTCATCTCTTTTTGTAAGATATAATTTTTTCGGCATACATATTTCAGGTTATCTCTTTCTTATTTGGGCTTCTATTATACTTTCCGTATTGGTTATCTATGCACATCGCAGTAATATCAAACGTCTTTTGAAAGGTAAAGAAAATCAATTTTCAAAATTACAATTGATAAAAATAAAATTCTTACAGCCAAAGAATAAATAGTAATGGATCTTTTCAGGGAATTTAGCGAAGAAATGGAATTGAGGGATACAATACCCGTTATTGGTGCAGGCGGCTGGGGAACAGCTCTGGCAACTGTGCTTGTTGATAATGGCTATAAAGTAATTCTTTGGGCACGTGAACCCGAACTCGTTGAAGAAATTAATTCTCAGCACACAAATTCACTTTTTCTTCCGAATGCAATCCTATCAGAAAATATTACTGCAGAAAATGATTTATCAAAATTTGCAGATTTCCCTTTCTTCGTTTCGGCTGTCCCTACTCAGTTTATTCGAAGTACTTATTCTAATTGCGGATTTTCGCTTAAGCACAAAAAAGTCTTAAATTTAGCAAAAGGTATTGAGATCGGATCGCTTGATTTATGTTCCAAAATATTTGGTGATTTGGGTTTACCTTCGGAAAATTTTGCTGTTCTTACAGGTCCGAGCCATGCCGAAGAAGTTTCGAAAAGCACTCCTACAGCAGTTGTTACAGCTAGCGAAGACGAAAATTATGCTTTCTTCGTACAAAAACTTCTTTCCAATGAGAACTTTCGGGTTTATACATCTCACGATACAGTTGGCTGTGAGATGGGAGGTTCGTTGAAAAATGTAATTGCTGTTGCAGCAGGAATAATAGACGGACTGCAAATTGGAGATAATACTAAGGCTGCATTACTCACAAGAGGTCTTGCGGAAATCACCCGTCTTTCACTTGCTTTAGGGGCTAATGCTATGACATTATCAGGTTTGGCAGGTTTAGGAGATTTGTTCGTTACTTGCAATAGTATGCACTCACGTAATCGTAAAGTCGGCGAACTTTTGGGACAGGGAAAAAAACTCAGTGAAATTCTTACAATGATGAAAACTGTTGCTGAAGGTATTTCTACAACAAAATCATCTTATGAACTGAGTAAAAAACATAATGTGGAAATGCCTATTATCGAGAAAGTTCACGAAATTTTATTTGAAGATTTAGACCCTAAAATTGCAATAAAACAGCTTATGACTCGTGAAAGTAAGCACGAATGGTGGTGGTAATTTGAAAAATATTATAAAATTTACTTTTTTCCCGTTTTTAATGGGATTTTTTTTGTCCTTACAATCTTGTACAATTTTTGCACCAAGCAATCCTTTGATTGGTCCTACATCTTTTGAAAAATGGAGAAATTCTCAATACTGGGATGAAGGAGCATATTTTAATTATGATGCTCTTGGTACTGAAGTTTTTACATTTCAGAAATTTTTCAAGGAAGATAAATTCAAACTGGTGATTTTCGGTAGTATCTACTGTGATGAATGTCTGAAAAATATACCAATCTTGGTGAAAGTAACTGAAGCCGTTAGATTCCCTCAGGATAAAATCCTATTTTACGGATTGGATGAATATAGTACGGAACCTACTAAATTTTATAAAAAATTCGATGTAGGCATCACTCCTGCTGTATTCTTGGAATTTGATGACGGTCAAACCTACAGAGTTGAAAGAGGTCTTGATTGGTTAAAATCTATTAATCAGGTACTTCTTAGCAGATTTGCACAAATACAGAAAGAAGAACACAGGAAGGAAAATGAACAAAGAGATTAGTTATTTTCTAATTTTTACAATTTTACTCTTTGGATTAATTTCTTCCCAAAATACTTTTGCCCAATGCGGATGTATGAGCAGCTTATCTGTCGGGACATTATCGCCGAATATTGGTTCATCTTCAACCGGAACTATGCGTCAGGGACATCTTTTCACCAATTTAGCGGGGAATTACATTTTTGGGGATAAATATTGGTCGGACTGGGATGAGGTACCTGCTCAAACTGTAAAGCAATTCGAAAATTATTCTATTTTTCTGCTAACATCTCTTGGTATTACTAATCACCTCACACTTGATATGAATTTAGGGTATGTCCTGCGGAATTATATTAATGCTCCCCCATTTGAATATAATCGCAGCGGATTGAATAATCTGGAAGTACTCGGGAAATATAATTTGTACTATAATCCTCGCAGTGATTTTGAAATCACAGGTGGATTGGGCGGTAAGATTCCTTTGCAAATGGTGTCCGATACAAATTATAAATATACTCAAACTTCACAAGGTGCTTTTGCAAGCATATATCAGATTTTCTTGCATAAAGGATTCAAAGAAAGTGAAATCCATCTTTTCTTAATTCACCGTGGTGAATTATCTGTAAAAAATTCAGCAGATTATCTTTACGGTCCTTATTTCATTAATTCCCTAATTACTACCAAACCTATCAGCGATAATTTTATCGGATTAGTTGAATTGAAAAATGAATTGAAATTGCAAGATGAAAATGCAGGAGTGATGAATTATGATTCAGGCTTTATGAACCTGATTCTTTCTCCCCAAATTATCTTTTCAGTTTCGAACTTCACTTGCGGCATTAAGTATGAATTGCCAATCCTTCGTTACTATCATGGCTCTCAGGCTTCGAAAAATTATTCCCTGAACCTGAATATTGGTTACACAACTAAAATCTTTTGATTTCCCAGGATATTATTCAAAACAATTTTTGCGATGCAAGTTGGTAGCTTATTTTCCTATTATTCTGAGCGACTCTACAAATATTAACTATGAGATAGAATAACTATTTCTTACGTTAGCATTTCAAGACAAGTGACCCTGTCTCTACAATTGCACAATAATCATGCTTTCAGCATATTTGAAGATGGAATTTACACCAAAAAATAGTGAAAAAATATATATATCTTTTTTCTCCAGACAAATTATTTTCGTATTGTTTTAAAAATAAATAAAAATATATAACGTATTTTTTATTATACAAACATATTATTGGAGATTTATATGAAGATTTCTAAACCTATACTAATTATAATAATATTCGCCTTTTTTTTACAGATTACTCCTACTTTTGTCTCAGCACAAAGCGAAGCCGGACGCCTCGCTTTCGGTATAAACGCAGGTGGAGTGAAATACTGGGGTGAATTTACCGACAATCAATTTTGGCTTGGTGGAGATTTATTTTTTCGCTATAATATAATCCCCGAAGTTTCTTTGATGGCTACAGGCGGTCTTGCTCAGTTAAGATACAAAACAGGAAATGACGTGATCGCACTTTATCCGAATTATTTCGGTCAGGATAAAGAGGTAGGTGACTTCTACGAAGGAACTAATGTGAAAATAAATCCGAAAAATCAGGTACGACTTTCGACCTATGAATTATATGTAACGTTGAACCTATTTCCACATGAAACTTTTGTTCCATATATATTCGCCGGAGGGGGAATACTGAATTGGGAACCCCGTTCAGGAGATACAGGGTATGACGGACCATTGCCAAATAATATTAATGGTGTTTATGAGAAAACTAAATTTGTTATACCTGTTGGTGTGGGATTTGAATCATACCTCACAGATAATTTGGTGTTAAACGGAAGAGGTACCCTAAGATTTACCGGAACGGATTATTTGGATGATTTGCAAATTGAGGGTTCTGATAATGATATATTCTTAACTTTTGGTTTAGGAGTTTCCTATTATATATTGGGAGATGCAGATTACGATAAAGACGGACTTACTAATGACAGAGAACGTATCTTGGGAACAGACCCGCAGAATCCTGATACCGATGGTGACGGATTAACTGATGGCAGGGAAGTAGAAAAAATCAAGAGTAATCCGCTAAATCCCGACACAGATGATGATGGATTGAACGATTACGAAGAAGTTATGCAATACCTTACCAACCCTCTTAGCAATGATTCTGACCAAGACGGCCTGAGAGACGGGGAAGAAATTTCACGTAAACTTGAACCTCTTAATCCCGATACTGATAATGACGGGCTGCTAGATGGTGATGAAGTTATTAAATATATGACTGATCCACTAAAGCCGGATACTGATGGTGATAGTTTGACAGACGGTAATGAAATCCTAAGATATGATACTAATCCAAAAGCATTAGATTCCGACAAAGACGGTTTAAATGACGGAGATGAAGTGAATAATTACAAAACTAATCCTTCTCTGGACGATACTGACAGCGATGGTCTGAAAGACGGTATGGAAATTAACCAATATAAGACAAACCCTCTCAAACCTGATACTGACGGAGATATGCTGAACGATGGTGATGAAGTAAATAAATACACAACTGATCCTATGAAAGTTGATTCTGACGGAGATGAATTAGGCGATGGTGATGAGGTAATGAAATACAAGACTAATCCATTAGTTGCAGATTCAGATATGGATGGGCTCAAAGATGGTGCTGAACTTATGACTTATAAGACAAATCCACTAGATGCTGATACCGATAAAGATGGATTGAAGGACGGTGAGGAAATACTAACTTACAAAACTAATCCATTAAAAGCAGATACTGATTCCGATGATTTGTCTGATGGCGAAGAAGTGCTGAAGTACAAAACCAGTCCTTTGCTGGCTGATACTGATAATGACAAACTTACAGATGGAACAGAAGTAAACAAAGTGAAAACTAATCCACTGAATCCCGATACAGACGAAGACGGAGTGATTGATGGCGAAGATGATTGTCCGCTCGTAGCAGGCGAAAGAAGTGATATTAAGGGTAAAAACGGTTGTCCGCTCCCTCCAAAAATTGGCACAAAAACTGATTTCCCAGATATACTTTTCATTGTAAATACTGATAATTTTAACTTTGAACTTCCTGCAACTGTAACAAGTCTTGCTAAGGTTCTTGCTTACGTTAAACAATGCGAAGGTTTGCAGATTATGATTGAGGGACATGCTTCCTCAGAAGGAAATGCAAAAAGGAATCAGGAATTATCTGATTTAAGAGCTAAAAAGGTTAAATCCTGGCTTATTGAACAAGGAGTGAATCCTGAAAAAATATTCGGTACGATTGGTTATGGTTCATCTCAGCCGAAAGTTAAAGAACCTACCGGAGCTGAACTTAAAAAAATGGCAAAAACTGATATCGAAAATATTAGGAAACAAAACAGAAGGATAACCATAAAGGTTACTAAAACTTGTGATTAATCAAATATTATTGTAAGCAATGTAGAGACTTCACTTGTGAACAACACCCTATTAGTTAGACAAAACTATTAGGGTGTTTTTTTATGAACACACCCCTAAATCCCACTCCTAAAAGAGAGGAACTTTAATTTGTGCTGTCATTCTGAGCGACCAGCCAAGAATCCAAGGCTGTTTTCATTTAAAATTCATAATTTAAAATTCATAATTAATATTTTCGTATTATTTCATAATTTTGTTATTATTTAAAGTATTGATTATTAATATCATTGGAGATATTATTATGAAAACTCCTCTTTTTATTCTGGTTTCTCTTGCAGCGATTTCTCTCATCATATCAGGATGCTGCACAACCCACACTCAATCTTATTCTTATAAAATTTGGGTCCCGGTTTATAAAAGTTACGATGAGATAAGGAATGGAGTAAAAACCCTTTCTTCGCATGATTTTCAAAGTCCCGGTAAAATATATACTTACGGAAATTACCTCTTCGTAAATGAAAAGGGCATAGGCATTCATATCATTGATAATGCTGACCAGAAAAATCCGAAATTTATTTCATTCATCAATATTCCCGGCAACTATGATATAGCAGTTAGGGGAAATGTTCTTTATGCGGATAGCTACATTGACTTATTGGCTTTCAACATTTCTAATCCATCTGCTCCGGTGCTGGCTAAAAGGATTGAGAGTATTTTCCCGAATCCTTTGGATAATACCGGGCAATACGCTGACCCCGAAAAAGGCATATTAGTTGAGTGGCTGGAAAAGGATACGACATATACTTATTCTTGGGATGATTGCGATGGTTCAAATCCAATTTCTTATGGTCCTAATTATGATGGTGGTTTAGGTGGAATGGAATCCGACGGTGGCGGAGCAGGAACAAAAAGTACTCTTCCAAGCGGTAAGGGCGGTTCGATGGCTCGGTTCACTCTTGTCAGCAATTACTTGTACATTGTGGACCAATCATCACTTCAATCAGTAGATATAAGCAATCCTCTCGACCCGAAAGAATGGTCAAAAATAAATATTGGCAGAGGCGATATCGAAACAGTTTATCCTTTCAAAGATAAATTGTTTATCGGATCAATGACAGGAATGTATATTTATGATATCAGCAATGCCTGGAATCCTCAATATGTAGGGCAATTCCTGCATGTCAGAGCTTGCGATCCTGTAGTTGCAGACGATAAATATGCTTATGTTACGCTTAGAGCCGGAACCAGTTGTGGAGGAATTAATAATCAGCTGGACGTTCTGGATATATCCGACTTAATGTCCCCAAAATTGCTGAAAAGCTATCCTATGCAGGAGCCTGCCGGATTGGGATTGGATAATAAGACATTAATGATTTGCGACGGACGTGCCGGCTTGAAAGTTTTCAATGTAGAAAATCCTTTAAATATGCAGATTTTGGATTGGGAAAGTGGTATGAAAACTTATGACCTGATACCGATGGGTGATTATGCTATTGTAAGCTGCGAGGACGGAATTTACCAGTATTCATACGCTGACCCGAAGAATCTAATTTTACTCAGCAAAATACCGATTAAGAAATAAGATGCCTCAGTGAACTTATGTTCAACCTGATTTATTGTAGGGAACACGAATGCGTGTTAACTACGTTTTGTAGAGGCGGGGATTTCCCCGCCTTTTTTCTTTTTCCTCCATTTTCAAAGTCCCGACAAATTGGGATTTACAAGGGGCTAGGGGGTTTTTTGTTTACGACACACCCCTAAATCCCACTCCTAAAAGAGAGGAACTTTAATTTGTGCTGTCATTCTGAGCAAAGCGAAGAATCCATGCTGTTTGGTATTTATAAGAAATGCAACCACCCCGTCTCCCGATTTCATCGTGAGCCACCCCTCCAAATGAGGGGAATTTTTCCTTGTCATTCCTGCCTGTCCCGAAGAAATCGGGGTGAAAGCAGGAATCCAGCGGCTGTTATTCCCACTCTTTCAAGTGGGGGTTAGGGGGTGTGTCGTTCATAATTCAAAATTCTAATTTATAATTCGTAATACATAATTCATATTGTGCTTTTGACTTGATTTTTGTAAGTTTGTAATTGGTAAAAATATATTTATTTTTACATTTTTTATATTAAGACTTTATCAGTCGCAATGATTTATATTTTTGTAATTAATTAAATTGAAAAAATGAATAAATCTACAATAACGAAATTTCTGAACTATTTCAAATACGAGCAGCTCCAGACTATTTGCAAGGAAAGTGAACTTGATTTCGGCGGTCGCAAGGCTGAACTGATCGAATTAATTATTCATTCATCCAAAGAAGATATCAACGTAATTCTTGGTAAAATTGAGCTTGAATTTCTGCAAGAATACTGCAGCAAATACGATATTCCTGTCCGTAAATCAAAAGTGCAAGTTCAATCCGAAATCAAGAAAAAATTAAGTTCTTTGGATTCAGTTTCCAAATTGCAGAAGAAAGCAAAAAGAACTAAATTGAATAAAGCAAAGATTTTCGAGGAATAATAGGAAAGGAAATATGGGAAGAAATTTGTAAGTTTGTAATTGGTGAAATAATATTTATAGTTCTATGTAAATAATTATGTTAATCCAAAATGATAATGATAGAAATTCCCCTCCTTCGGAGGGGTGTCCCGATGCAATCGGGACGGGGTGGTTGAATTCCGAACAAACAGAAGAAAAATTTTTTCAAGTGGAAGATTTATTTAATTCCCCTCCTTCGGAGGGGTGTCCCGATGCAATCGGGACGGGGTGGTTTGTAATCAAAAATATCCAAATTAAACCTTCC
>MHAC01000064.1 GCA_001804565.1 Ignavibacteria bacterium GWF2_33_9
AAAGAAAATTGCAAAATCCAACTTCCCTAAAAATTTCGGTTTTATTATGAGAACGGTATGTGAAGGAAAAACAGAAGAAGATATCAAATCTGATATGGCGGATATCTTACAAATCTGGGAAGAAATAAAAAATAAAATTTCAGGGAATACGAAACCACAACAAGTTTATCAGGATATGGAAATGGCTAATAGTGTTGTTAGAGATCACTTTAACGGCCAAATTGACAGATTAGTTACTAATTCCGGGAAGTTATACAAAGAAATCAGACAATATTTGAGCAGAAAATCACAGAATTTAGTAGATAAAGTAGATTTATACCAAGGTCAAGAACCTATTTTCGAGTTTTTCAATATTCAAAAAGATATTGAAAAAATCCATCAGCATCAGTTATATCTTAAGAGTGGTGGTTATATAATATTCGATAAAACTGAAGCAATGACAGTTGTCGATGTAAATTCAGGTAGAACAAAGGAAAAGGAACAAGAAAATTTATCTTTTCAAACAAACAGTGAATCCGCACGAGAAATTGCTAAACAGTTACGTTTGAGAGATATTGGTGGTATTATAGTTATAGATTTTATTGATATGTCCAATGAAGCTCATCAAAGAAGAATCTTCTATGAGATGAAAAGAGAATTGGCAAAGGATAAAGCAAAAAATGCAGTATTTCCTTTAACTCAACTTGGTTTGATGCAAATTACAAGGCAAAGAATTTCACAAAATGTCGAAGAAAGGACAAATGAAAAATGTCCAACTTGTGAGGGAACAGGTAAGATACAGTCCAAGTACATTACTTTTAATGCAATTGAAAATTGGATAAAAAAATTCAAACTTTCCTCAGATGAAAACAATTTGGAATTAATTGTGAATCCATATTTGGCAGATTATATAACTTCAGGAGAAATCACAAATCTTACAAAATTGATTATGAGGCATTCAGTAAAAATAAGTCTAAGAACAAGTTATAAAATTTCTTTGGATAAATTTTCTTTTATTTCAATCAGACAGCAAAAAGATATTACAAATCAATATCTATAAAGTTCCAGGATATATTCCAAATAAATAATATATAATTCGTCTATATATTGCATTTATTAATAACATATAATTAACTCACAAATATGGAAATAATTTCATCAATTTTTTACTTTGTAATTGTACTTGGTATTTTAGTCCTAGTACATGAATTCGGTCATTTCATAGCAGCAAAAATTTCAGGGATGAGAGCTGAAGTGTTTTCCATTGGTATGGGACCTAGAATACTCGGCTATCACAAAAAAGTTGGCTTTACATTTGGTAAAATGCCTGCAAACTTCGAACCTGGTGACAATACAGATTATAGATTATCAATTCTTCCAATTGGAGGATATGTGAAAATCTCCGGAATGATTGATGAAAGCATGGATAAAGATTTTCTAAAGAATATACCTCAGCCTTATGAGTTCCGTTCAAAAAATGCTTTTTTGAAAACCTTTGTTCTTTCAGCAGGAGTTATCATGAATTTCTTGCTTGCGATTGCAATTTTTGCTATTATTGCATACTCAAATGGGCAATCAATTCTGAAAGATACAACTGTAGGTTATATTGAACCTAAATCAATTGCAGCAAAAATTGGGATGAATGCAAACGATAAAATTTTGCAAATAAATGAAAATAAAATTTATTCTTGGAATGATATTTTTGAAAATATGACTTCCAAAGATTTTGGTTCTTCAAAAAAAATCGTTGTTCAAAGAAATGGTAAAAAGGATACATTGTCAATTGAAGGAAAGAAATTCATAAGATATCTCGCAGATAAATTACCAATAGGAATCGAACCAAAATCTCAAAGAGTAATATTAATGGCAGTTGAAGAATTCAAACCTGCAGGTAAGGCAGGATTCAAGAGAAATGATACTGTCGTAGCAGTTAATGGAGAATCTATTGCTGGTGTTCAACAATTCACAGGTTTTATTAAGTCTAACAAGAACAGAGAAATTACTATTGAAGTAATAAGAAAATCAGATACTATTTCTATACCTGTAAAACCAAATGGAAGCGGATTAATAGGTGTAGCATTAGATGTTGCTTTTGATGGTAAAATTGAACATAAAGACTATAATTTGTTTGAAGCTGCATCAATAGGTGTTAGGGAATCTGTTAATGCAATTTTTCTTTTCGGAAATGCAATCGGACAAATATTCAACGGTAACCTCACAGTTAAGGAATCCATTGGTGGTCCTGTTATGATTGCACAGCAAGCAAATCAATATGCAGAACGTGGTTTATTCTCATTTATGCAATTTATAGCTATGCTCTCAGTAACCCTTGCCGTAATTAACATCTTACCTCTTCCTGCTCTTGACGGTGGACATTTAATTTTCGTGATTGTTGAAGCCATTATCAGAAGAGAAGTTTCACCAAAAGTGAAAGTTGCTATTCAGCAAGTAGGAGTATTCCTCTTATTATTCTTAATGGCATTTGTTATTTATAATGATTTCACAAGATAATCAATCATTGGAAAAAAGACCTTATATATTAGTTTCAAATGACGATGGCATAAATTCTCCGGGGATTTATGCTATAGTTCAAAAATTAAAACAAATTGGAGAAGTAATTGTAATAGCTCCTGAACACGAACAAAGTGCAGTAGGACATTCACTTACTATTTCCAGACCACTTCGAGTTACTAAAGTTCATCGTAATGGTGAAATGTTTGGTTATGCAGTTTCCGGCTCACCTAGTGACTGTGTAAAGTTGGCTCTCTGCACCTACTTAGAAAGAAAACCAGATATTATTGTTTCTGGAATTAATCATGGTCAGAATACAGCAATAAACGTTTTATATTCGGGTACAGTATCAGCAGCAACTGAGGGAATGTTATTTGGAATAAAATCTATTGCATTTTCTGTTTGCAGTCACGACAGGGAATTTGATATAGATTATGCATCTGATGTCGCTTTGGAGATCACTAAAAAAGCACTCGAATATGATTTCCCTAAAGATACATTACTAAATGTCAACATCCCGGCTACTGATAAATTACAAATTAAAGGAACGAAAATAACTAAAGTAGGAAATGGTTATTGGAAGGACTTTTACATCAAAAGACAAGATCCTTTTAATAGAGATTATTATTGGTTTTCTGGTGAATATTTCGAATCGGATGACTCACTCGAAAATGATGATATTGCTGTTAAAAATGGCTATATTTCGGTTACCCCAGTTAAATATACATTAACTTCTCAAGAAGTTTTTGAGCATTTCAAAAATTTTGAATAAAAATTCACTTAATCAAAATTGAAAAATGCAAAAGGCTTATTCACCAAATAATCAAAATCAAGATTTAAGAAAAAAGAGAATTTCCTGGTATTTATACGACTGGGCAAATTCTGCATATTCAACCACTGTAATAACTTTGTTTCTTGGTCCATTTCTGACTACTCTTGCCAAAAGTGCAAATGAAACAGGTATGATAAACTTTTTTGGATTTATAGTTCCTGCAGGTTCAATATTCCCCTATTCAGTATCTTTATCTGTGATTTTGCAGGCAATTTTCCTTCCATTCATCGGATCGATTGCTGATAGAATAAGATTTAAAAATTTATTTCTTGCTTTATTTGTTTTGGTAGGTGCTTTTGCTACTGTATTATTTTTCTTTATTAATGAACAGTTAGTACTTTTTGCATCACTATTATTGATAATTTCTAATGTAGCATTTGGCGCTTCTATAGTAATTTATAACTCATACTTAGTTGAAATTGCAAATGAATCAGAAAGAGAGGAAGTATCCTCAAAAGGTTGGGCGATAGGTTATCTTGGTGGTGGAATACTCTTGGTAATTAATATATTAATTCTTTTAAATAATGATTTTATAGGAATTTCAAAAGATTTTGCAGTAAGATTAAATATTGCGATGGCAGGTGTTTGGTGGGGACTTTTCTCTATTCCTGCAATTCTAAAATTTATGCCAAAATTTGATTCAAAAAAAAGTTACTCCCCGAAAAAAGACGAAAATTTTATAAAACAGTTCATCAATACATTAAAAGATGTAAAAAAACATCCAACAGCACTTCTATTTCTTATTGCATATTTATTTTACAATGATGGAGTGCAATCAGTGATTTCTCTTTCTTCTCAGTTTGGGCAGGAAGAATTGAAATTAAGTTTGACTTTTCTTACAATTGTAATACTCATAGTTCAATTTGTTGCGGCATTTGGTTCAATGCTCTTTTTCAAAATATCTCGAAAATTGGGTGAAAAAAACTCAATATTATTGGCAATTTTTATATGGATATTTTTAGTGTTTTATGCTTTTGCTATACTCAAAGGAGCAGTTGACTTTTTAATATTAGCAATAATCATTGCAATAGTTATGGGTGGGACACAATCTTTATCACGTTCTCTTTATTCCAAATTGATTCCAAAATCTAAAGAAGCAGAATATTTTTCATTTTATGAAATAAGCGAAAAAGGCAGCAGTTGGATTGGTCCATTATTATTTGGGCTAATTTATCAACTTACTCTTTCATATAGACTTGCAATTCTTTCTTTAATGTTTTTCTTTATAATTGGCGGCTTAATTTTATTTTTCACAAAAATTAATCTGAAAATAAATCCTAGATAGAATGAAGGAAAGTAAATCTAAAAATATTACAAAATTCTCATCAGATAAACTTATTGAAAGCATATTTCAAGGTGTTGATTTTCAGCAATTTCTCACAATTCAGATACCATCCAAGTTAATCAGAGCTTTGTTTGCACTCGCTGCTTTCAGAAAATCTAAAAAAAATATTATTGTTGTTTCTCAAAATTATTTTGAACAACAGGACTGGGTTGATAATTTAAGTTTTTTTGATAGTAAGCTTAAAATTTTAGGATTTGCTGAATCACTTAAGTCAAAGAGAAATTTTGATAGTTTTGAGTCTTTAGGATTTTTAATCCAAAATTTAGAGGATTTCAAGAAAAATGAATCTATTGCTATTTGTACTCCTGAAGAATTCAAAATTGAATTACCTCAGACAAATGAGATTTCCAAAAATTTGATAACTCTTAACGTCAAAGATGAAGTTAATTTCCAGCATTTTACTCAAGAATTAATCCTTAACGGATATTCCAAGAATGATTATGTAGCTTTTGAAGGTGATATAGCTATTCGTGGTGGCATTGTTGATATTTATCCAATTGGTCATGAAAATCCCCTTAGAATTGAATTCTGGGGTGATGAGATTGATTCGATCCGAGAATTTGATCCGTTATCCCAACGAAGTGTTCAGGAACATCAGGAAATTTCATTTCTAAAGAGTATCTTTCATTCTTCTCAAGTTGAGGATTCCGTAAATATTTTTGAATATTTGCCTCAAGAAACTATTTTTATTTTAGATTCACCGGAAAACCTTGATTTGGATAATGATATTTTAGAAAAAATTAAAAATTATGATGTTTTCTTTTTAAATCCACTGAAAAAACATGATTTTTCCATCAAAGTAAGAACTCAACCTGAATTTAATGGTTCATTAAATGAGTTAACAAAATTTCTGAAGTTAATATCAGAGTATAATACAAATTTAACAATAACTTCTGATAATCCAACATATACAAAACGAATTCAATCACTTCTGGAGAAGTACATTGAAGAAACAGATTTTGCCGAGGATGATAGTTTTAAAGATTATGTACACAAGATTAACTGGCATCATTCCCCTGTTTCGGAAGGATTTATTACTAATGATTTCAAATATGCTGTTTTAACTGAACATCAGATTTTCGAAAGAAAGAAAAAAGTTACTGAAAAACATAAAACTTCTAAGACAAGTATTACACTTAAAGAACTTAATACTTTACAAATCGGAGACTTTATTGTTCATGAAGATAAAGGTGTTGGAATTTTTGACGGCCTACAGACAATGACAATCGGAGGGACACTCCAGGATTGCATTCGCATAAAATTTCAAGATGATGATCTAGTATACCTGAACCTGAATTATATTAACAAAATCGACAGATATAATTCAACTGATGGTGAACCCCCTAAGTTAAGTAAATTAGGTTCTGTGGAATGGGAAAGACGAAAAACCAGATTAAAGAAAAAGCTTAAGGATATTTCCCGTGAATTAATTCAACTTTATGCAAAAAGGAAATTCAGTGAAGGATTTTCTTTTGCCGAGGATACGGTGTGGCAAAAGGAATTTGAAGCTTCTTTCATGTACGAAGATACCCAGGACCAAGCAACTGCTTCTGACGATGTTAAACAGGATATGTGCAATACCTTCCCAATGGATAGATTAGTTTGCGGTGATGTTGGATTCGGTAAAACTGAAGTTGCAATCCGTGCTGCCTTCAAAGCTGCAACATCAGGAAAACAAGTTGCTGTACTAGTTCCTACTACTATTCTCGCACAGCAGCATTATATGTCATTCCGTGACAGATTTAATCGTTATCCAATTAACGTAACACTGCTAAGCAGATTCAGGTCAAAAAAAGAGATAAATGAAAGTTTAGACCAAATTAAATCCGGAAAAATTGATGTAATAGTTGGCACTCATAGACTTTTAAGTAAAGATGTAGAATTTAAGGATTTGGGATTATTGATTATTGATGAAGAACATAGATTTGGAGTTGAAGCTAAAGAAAAATTACGCCAACTGAAAGAAAATATTGATACATTAACAATGACTGCTACACCAATTCCACGAACTTTGAATTTTTCACTTCTTGGAGTAAGGGATATTAGTATAATTGAAACTCCACCACCAAACCGTTTACCCGTATATACTGAAGTTTTAAAATGGGACAGTTCGCAATTTCGTGAAGCAGTATTGATGGAATTATCCCGAAAAGGGCAAATATTCTTTGTAACCGATAAAGTTTATGACATAGATGAGATTACTGCCGGACTAAAGTCTATTGTACCTGAAGCAACATTTGGAATTGCTCATGGACAAATGAAATCCAGTGAATTGGAAAATACTATGGTTCAATTCATCGAAAAGAAATTTGATGTACTGGTAACAACAAAAATAATCGAAAGCGGACTGGATATTCCAAATGCAAATACTATATTTATAAATAGAGCACAAAATTTCGGTTTGGCAGAACTTTATCAGTTACGTGGAAGAGTTGGCAGAAGTAATATTCAGGCACAATGCTATTTACTTGTTCCCGAAAATGTGAAGTTACCCGAAAAAAGTATACGCAGGCTCCAAGCTCTAGAAGAATTTACAGATCTCGGTAGTGGGATCAAGTTAGCAATGCGGGATATGGAGATTAGAGGAACTGGGAATCTTCTTGGGGCTGACCAAAGTGGTTTTATTGATGATATTGGATTTGAACTTTATTCCAAAATTCTTGACGAAGCAGTTGCAGAACTTAAAGATGAAGAATTTGCTGATATTTTTAAATCTAATGAGGAAATCAGAAGAAACATCCTTAGAAATCCGGATTTGGAAATTGATTATGATAAAAGTTCTTTCTTTACTGATAGTTTTGTTCCTAGTGATACCGAGAGATATTTACTTTATAAGCGATTATATGCTTTGGATAAAATTGAAGATGTCAAAGATTTCGAAAATGAATTAATTGACAGATTCGGGAAACTTCCTGAAGAGGTTGAGAATTTATTATTTGTCATTCGAATAAGAGTGTTGGGAATTAATACCGGTTTCCGTAAAATCCAAATCCGTGGAAATAAAGTAATAATAGAATTCCCTACTGAAAATCAGGATTATTACCTAAAAGTATTTCCTTACATAATGGATTATATCGGTACATATGAAAATGCATCATTCAAACAAATCAAAAGTAAGCTTATTCTCACAAATACTTTTGAAAATAGAGAAGAAATTTTAGAATATATTTGGAAAATGAAAAAGGTAATTGATTTATCAATTGAAGAATAAGTTCATTTCTCAGAATTCAATTATTGTAACCCCCGAACCACCTTCAACAAGATCTCCGTCTCGGAATTTAATTACTGATTGGTGATGACGTAAAAAATCTTGTACAGCTTCTCTAAGAGCACCAGTCCCTTTTCCATGAATGATAGTAACTAAAGATATATTCCCAAGAATTGCATTTGAAATAAATTCATCTAATTTTCTTAATGCAATTTCAACTCTTTCACCACGTATATCTAATCTAGATTGAACATCAAATTTAATATTGCTTGCATAAGAACTTTTATACTGGATATCATTGCTCCAATCTTCTTCTGTAGCTGATTCCAGGAGATTAGTCTTTATTTTAAATTTAATTCCGTTAATTTCCACCAAGGCAAGTTTTTTAGATTCATCAAGTTCCAAAATCTTACCTGTACTTTTATTTTCAGTATATTTAATGAATGAACCAACTTGCAATTTTTGAATTGAATCATTTTTGTTTTTTTCGGTTTTTGTTTTGGAATCTATTGTTTTCATTTCCGTTTGGATGACCTTTTTTTCTTCTTTAGTAGTAGTAGTTAAGGCTTTTTTCTCATTTTCAAATTCTTTCTTTAATTCTCCAATTTGCTTTTTTTCCTCCCGAATTTCTTTTATAGTTCTTTCAATGAGAGCATTTGAATTTTCCAGAATTTTGGAAGCCTCCTCTCTTGCTTTAACCATCAATTCAGCTTTTCGCTTTTTAAGGTCATTCAATTTCTCTTCATAATCGGAAACTAGTTTATCAGCTTTTTGCTTGTCTTCCTTTGCCTTTTGTAAAATTCGTATAGATTTCCGCTGATATTTTTGAAGCAGTTTAATACCCTTCTCTAATTGCTGCTGCTTTGTATCTATATGTTTTTGTGCACGCTGCAATATCAATTCACTAATACCAATATTTCTAGCTAAAGAAAATGCATAACTGTTACCCGGTATTCCAACAAGGAATTTATAGGTAGGTTTCAATTGTTGTTCATCGAATTCCAAGGATGCATTCACAATCTCTGAACGATTAAGAGCATAAGTTTTAAGAGAAGATTGATGTGTAGAGCACAAAAAGAATGCTTTCAATTCAGAAAATGTTTCCAAAATTCCCGAAGCAATTGCTGAACCTTCAACCGGATCAGTTCCTGAACCAATTTCATCAACTAAAATTAATGAATCTGCAAATGAGTTTTGGACAATATATTTCAGCCTTAAAATCTGTGCACTAAAGGTACTCAAATCATTTTGAATTGACTGATTATCACCTATTGCAGAGAAAATAGTTTTAATATTTGTGGTACATTCTCCTAAAGGGAAAATTCCGCTTAAAGCCATTGCAATATTCAATCCGACAGTTTTCAGTGCGACCGTTTTACCACCTGCATTAGGACCTGAAATTAAAATTCCTCTTTTATCAGAGTTCAATTCTAAACTTAATGGAATTACTTTCTTCTTTCCTTTTGAAAAGGTTAAAATCGGATGTCTAATATCTTTCAAAAATAAATAATTTTCTTCTGTGATTTTCGGCATAATCCCTTCCAATTCAATGCTGAAACGTGCTTTTGCATTCTTTGCATCAAGAAATGAGAGAATATCCAGAGATTTAATTAAGTCAGGAACATTTTGCTTTACTTCACTTGTTAATTGTTGTAATATTCTGTAAATTTCTCTTTTTTCTTCATTTTCCAGAAGTGAAAGTTCATTGTTCAGTTCAAAAACTTCAGCCGGTTCAACAAATACAGTAGCACCTGTTTGTGAAGCACCATGGATAATACCGCCGATTGTTCTTTTATTTTCGACTTTTATAGGAATAACAAATCTGCCATCACGTATTGTTATCAAATCCTCCCTAGTATAATCTTCATCAGAAAATTTCTTCACTAATTTGTTTAATCTATTCCTTAAATATGCAGATTTTTCGATGATTTCTTTTCTGATTTTGGAGAGTTCTCTGGATGCGGAATCTTTCACATTGCCTGTTTCATCAACTGATTCGGAAATATGTTTCTCTAAAATTTTATTATCAATTAATAAATCAGTATTTTGGTAAATTAAGGGTAAATCTTCATTTCTATTGTAAATAAATGATTTTATATTTCTTGATGTTTTTGCTAATTCAAATATTTTGTAAATTTCTACCGGAGCGAGAACAGCATTATCTATGCGACTTTTATAAAGTAAAGAATAGATATCACTTATATTCCCAAAAGGTAAATCTTCATTTTTCAGTAATAAATGCCTTAATTCTTCTATCTGGGCAAGTTCTTCACGTAGCAATTTAATATCTAAAAAGGGTTCAATATTATTGACTATATTCTTACCTAATTCTGATATTGCAAATTTCGAAATAATATTTAAAATTTGAGGGAATTCAATTTCTTTTAATGATAATTCCTGTAATTCTTCAGCTGAAATTGTATTAGATTTGCTCATTTTAACTTAACAATTCTTTTATAATTGCTTGAACTTTACTACCGTCGAATTTTCCGGTAAGCTGCTTCATCGCTAATCCCATCATTCTTCCAAAATCTTGCTGAGTTGCATAATTTTCAGATAAAATTTGTTGGATAATTTGTCTCACTTCTTCTTCAGTTATTTGTTTTGGCAAAAATTCCTGAATTATTACTAATTCTTGTTTTTCCTTTTCAGCTAATTCAGGTCTATTACCTTTCTCGAACATTTCAATTGCTTCTTTTCTCTTTTTTGCAAGTGTATTGAGCATTTTTAGACCTTCTTCCTCGGTCATTTCTCTGCCAATACCGCTTTTATTAAATTCAATAATAGCAGTTCGGATAGAACGAATTGTATCAATCCTTACTTTATCCTGTGCTTTCATTGCATTTTTTAACTGTTCATTAATTAAATCTTCAAATTTCATTTTTTCTCAATTTTATTTTTTACAAAATTAACTATTCTTTTCTTAAAATTTCTGCATATACTTCAATTTCCACCAATAATTCTGTACGACAGATATCAGTAATTGTAAAATTACATACAGATTCCGGGTAATAATTTTTAACCGTTTTTATTGTTTCACTTACACCTTCATTTTGCTTAACATAGGTTCTAACAAATTTATTATTAACAATCATTTCATCAGGTTTAGAATTTAAAAATATCGCAATCTCATTTAAATCTCCTACCTGATCAATATTTTTAAGTGTAGCAGTTGCTGAAAGTTTGTAATTATTTTCTGCAATACTGTCTTCACCTATAATAGAAGATGTACCTGAAATATATAATTGACTCGTTTCCCCATCTTTTAACAATAATCCTCTTGAAAACAGGGGTGGATATTTATCTATATTTTCACTAATTAATTTACTTGCAGAATAATTATAAGCCTCTTTTTGACTTTTATTTGATAGGTAATAAACTTTATCCTTGTATTTTCCAGGATTTGATTGAATTATAGTTATTAATGGGAAAAAATCCATACCTATCCCGGTTGAAGCAGGATATTTTGTTATTTTGTATTTTTTGTAGAGGGTGTATCGGGCATCATTCAATAACTGATAATTTTGAGTTTTAATTCCGTCTAATGTAGTAAAATCAGTAATTTTTCCAATAAAATTCCAAATTCTAGTGATAATTCTTTCTGAATGCATTTTTAATTGTAATTCCAGCAAATTATAAATTGAGTATTGTTCGAGTAATTTATAATAAAAAGGATTAAATGCTGTAATCTTCTCTTGATAAATTGCAGAATCTATTTCAACAATCTGGACAAGTTTATGATTTGTATAGTATTTATTTAAGCATAACTCATAATTTGAATCAATAAATTCGAATTCAACTGAAATATTTTTATTTTCAGAGGGAGATTGAGGAATAATAATAGTCAGTATGTTATAATTATCTATATAATTACAAATATAATGATATATATTTTTGGAATCCTCAAGAAACTCTTTTAAGTTATTACTATGAATGAAAATAGTTATCTTCAAGAGTATGTATTTTGTCTGATTATTTTGTTCTTCAATCAATGATTTAATTTGATGAAATTCTAATTGATTAAAGTCAAATTTTGAAAAAAATCTTTTCATAAATAACTAATTTTTTTTTACAAATATAATCATAATACAAGAAACAAAATTATGAAATTGTGAAATTTGAATCTGATACTTAATTAAACGATAATTCAATCGTTTTAGTTAATTTTGTAAATTAGTAAAAACTAAATGTATAATTTGTTATAACTGAATTCTCGAATGACACTATTAAAAGCACCAGTAAATCAAGTATTAATTATTCGTAGCATAAATGGAATGGGTGAAATATTAAGAAATTTATCTATTCAAAATATCCATATAAACGACAAAATAATTAAAATTAAGGGCGGATTTTTAGGTCCACTATTGATTCAAAGATTACATGATAATATTAAGGTTGCTCTAGGCAAAGGTGTTGCCGAGAAAATTATTGTGGAAATCAATAATGAAGTTTCTTAATACTCAAATACCTCAAAACATAGAACCATCGAAAAAAATCGCATTGGTTGGATTAACTAATTCAGGCAAAAGTTCAATCTATAGATTCCTGACAGATTTTCAGGGAAAACCTTATTATGATTCTACTTTTGAATTAACTTCCCATTCAGCAATAATTGAAAATAACTTATGTGATGTTATTGACTTACCTGGAATTCAATCATTAAACAGTACAAAGCCAAGTGAAAAAATAACAATTGAATTTTTATTGAATGAAAAAATTGATATATTAATAAATGTCATAGATTCAACAATGCTATCCAGAGGGTTGAAGTTTACTCTTGAATTATTGGATCTTGGTATTCCTACAATTCTTGTTATTACATTCAATGATGAAGCAAAGAAAAGGGGTATAAGAGTTGATCTAAATTTACTAAGCAAAATCCTGAATATATCAGTTATTTCAATGAATGGCAGAATGGGTTCCGGTATTGCAGATTTAAGTAAGACAATAAATGAGAATTTACAAAGACCTTTCTCTCCTACTCAATTTGAATTCACACACCATATAGAAACTGAAATTCAAAAATTACAAAATTTAATTCAGGATGAAAATTCTCAGTTGAATGGGAATAAGAGATTTAAATCTTTGCAATTAATTAATAATAACAAATATTTCATATACTTAAGAAATTCTCAAATTAATGAATTGATTGATAATATTAGTAAAAAAATCTTAGAAGAACATCACAAAAGTTTGTTCGAAACGATTTCCTACGAAAGGCATCATATTGCTATGCAAATTACTGAAGAAGTTGCTCCATTAACCCAAAAGAACAAAATTCAATTACCTGACAAAATTGATGCAGTAATTTCACATCCACGTTTTGGTTATGTAGTTCTCATTGCAGTAATGTTCCTAATCTTCTTTCTGATTTTTTATATTGGCAATTTTCTTTCCGGTATAATTGAACCTCCAATACAACAATTGAATAGGTTGTTTGATGTATATAAAACAACTTCACCTTTTTTATGGAATACTATCAATGGTGCTTTTATGGGTATAATAGGTGCTGTCGGAATTGTATTACCATATTTTTTGCCATTAGTTTTTCTGAATTCTTTACTCGAAGAAACAGGTTATATGTCTCGTATTGTACTGCTAATCGATAATTTAATGCATAAAATTGGATTGCATGGAAAATCAATCACTCCCTTTATTATGGGACTTGGATGCTCAGTACCTGCAATTTATTCTACAAGAATGCTGGAAAATAAGCGTGATAGAATAATTACAGCTATTTTAATACCATTTATACCATGTAGTGCAAGATTAACTGTAATATTCGCTTTAGCAACTGCTTTTGTTGGACCGATATGGGTGATAATAATTTTTGCATATCTCATGATAATTATTGCATTGGGTAGTATTGGATTATCAAAAATTTTACCTGAATCAACAGGTCTGATAATGGAAATACTTCCTCTGAAATTGCCATCGCTCAAAATGTCCATACTCAGAACCTATTCAAAATTGAACGAATTTCTAAAAGAAGCCTTTCTTTTCCTTATTTTAGGTGGAATTGTTCTAGGATGGATTGAATTTTTCAATATAACATATTATATTGACTTGTTTTTTTCTCCAATAATTAAAACAATTCTCGATTTGCCACAAGAATTGGGGTCAACTTTAGTATTTGGATTTTTTAGAAAAGAATTGATTTTGGTGATGGCAAATCAAGCATTGGGAGTAAATGAGATTAAAGATTTACCATTAACAAGTTCCCAAATCATTCAATTTATCATTTTTGTTTCTCTTTATTTTCCTTGTTTATCAACCTTTATAGTTTTACTTAAGGAATATAAATGGAAAATTACTATATTTTCTTCGGTTGTAAGTGTTATTGTCGCACTCCTTTCTGCAATTTTATTTAGGTTGATTTTTAGTATATAAATTTACATAAATCATTATTAAATTCTAAATATTTGTTAATTTTGAAATAAAAAGAATAACAATGCAAGAAAATCATATAATCAGCGAATCAATTCAGAATTACTTGAAAGCTATATATAAATTAGAAATTGAAAAAGATGAAGCAACAACTTCTGATATAGCAAGACATTTGGGAATATCAAATGCATCTGTTACTGGTATGCTCAAACGACTATCAGTAATGAAATTAGTAAATTATAGTTCCTATAAGGGAGTAACACTTACTACTGACGGCAAAGAAATTGCTCTGGAAGTTTTACGACACCACAGGCTTCTAGAAACTTATTTAAGAAATTCAATGGGTTACAAATTAGCCAGACTTCATAATGAAGCTTGTAAGTTAGAACATTATGTAAGTGATGAATTTATTGATAAATTGACAGATATGCTTGGAGACCCTGAATTTGATCCATACGGAAATCCCATCCCTAGAAAAGATGGAGAAATTCCTTTAAGAAACGAAGTACCCCTTATTTCGTTAACACCTGTTATTTCTGGCTTAATAACAAGGATAGTTGATGCTGAAGAAGATTTACTGAACTATCTTGACGAAATTGGACTTCTACCAGGCAGAGAAATAACCTTAATAGAAAAAGCTCCTTTTTTTGGTCCAATCAGAATTAAGTTGGAAGATAAAGAAATTTCGATTGGATACGAAGTTGCAAAATTAATATTACTTCTTCAAAACTAATATTAATCTTCAATTTTCTTTTACTGTTTCGTCTATATTAATATATTCATAATTTCACTTTTAATCTAAGAAAAAAATGAAAAATTCTCTTATTTATTCAATTTTCATAATTGCTTTAATTAGTACTCCTGGACTTTTTGCCAAAAACAAAATTTATGAAGTATTACAAAATAAAAATGCAAACTTTTATGACATTCAAAATGTGATGAATGAAGAACTGGATGAAAATAATCCTCTTCTAAAAAAAACATGGAAACAGTTCAAACGCTGGGAAAATTTTTGGAATGAAAGAGTTTTCCCATCAGGAAATTTTCCAGATGCATTACAGTTATACAATGAATATAATCATTACGAAAAAAACAGTAAAAAAATAAATAATAATCAGATTCAGACAAATTATTCCTGGAAGAGTCTTGGTCCCTATTATATTCCGGAATCTACTACAGAACGCACTCAGGGAATTGGCCGAATAAATATTGTGCGATTTAATCCTCAAGATGAATTTCATTTATGGATTGGTGCAGCGACTGGTGGAGTATGGTATTCAAAAGATGGTGGTAATTCTTGGAATGATGTACCTTTCTTTAATTTTCTATCAATGGGCGTGTCTGATATTGCTATTTCCCCTAGTAATCCTGAAATAATGTACGTATCTACAGGTGATGCTGATGGCACTGTTGGTACAAGTGGAGGTTACTATTCTATCGGAGTAGTAAAATCAACTGATGGAGGTACTACATGGAATCTTACATCTCTCTCCA
>MHAC01000065.1:0-19821 GCA_001804565.1 Ignavibacteria bacterium GWF2_33_9
CTGCCGACTTCCGTGGTATGAAAGTGCCGGATGTATTAATAGGCGGCAACCATGCTGAAATTGAAAAGTGGAAACACGAACAAGCAATGCAAAAAACTAAAAAATTCAGACCGGATTTATATAATGAATGGATATAAACCTCCCACTTATATAATCATACTTCCTAAAACCATGGTCAGCAAGACCGGATTCTAAGTCTTTCTCCTTCCCGATAAAGCCCTGCCGCTCCTTCTCATTATCGTAGTGCAGTGGCTCTCCGTAAGGACCGTATATGTAGCGATTTGTAACTGGCTTGTCCTTTTAAATTCCTCTATAAACATCTTTTCGATGACCAATCCTGATAATTTCGATTATTAATTTATTATCTTCAATAGAATAAATTATACGATACTCATTCATTCGCAAACGAAAATGATGTTTAAGTTTTTCAATCTTCTTTACGCCTGAAGGTCTGGGCTCATCTTGTAATTTATCTATTATTGAAATTATTTTTGAAGCAACATTTTTTGGTAAGGACTTTAATTCCTTTACTGCAGACTTTTTCCAGAATATTTCATAATTACTCATACTTTTCCAACGATTCTTTGACCAAATTATGAGGTATTAATTCCTCATCTTTTCGTTCAGCAATCGCTCTCAAATCTTCAATTTCTTCCAACAAAGAATAATATTCATCAATTTTCATCTGAATATCAGTTTTTGTCCCTTTTTCATCTGTTATATATTTAATATCGTACATATTAACCTCGAATATATATTATTCAAACGATAGACTGATTATTTTATTAAACCCTATCGGATTATTCCCTGAATACTGATACGGCGTTAAACCCATATACTTCTCTCCCGATAAATCGGGATTTCCGCTTTGCTCCAACAACAGTGGGTCGGTACTCGTAAACCTACCTGAAACATAATCATACTTCCTCACTCCGTGGTCAGCAAGACCGCTTTCGAGGTCTTTCTCCTTTCCAATAAAGCCCTGCCGCTCCGCATCATTATGAAATTCAGCGGTTCGCCGTAAGGACCGTAAATATAGCGATTAGTTACTTGTGGCATTCCGTCTATATTTTGTATTAACGCTTCCGTAGCTCCCACTTGGTCTTTAATCGTTGAAATGACAGTATATTTGATTAATATTCAAACAATTTAAACTTTTTTACTATCTAAATATAATGTTTCCGGTGCAATATCATGACCATTTGGAAAGGTTGGTACATTGAAAACCAATTTAACCTTGCTGAAATACTCCCAGTCTCTTAATTGATTGAAATAATCTGTTTTGCAGTATTGTTCCATATCAACAAATCTGATTTCGCCGTTTTCATAGATTAACTTTAATAATAATGGCTTAATAGGTTCGACTGCAACAATGGTATTTATATTCATAGGGCATTCTTATTATTTTAAAGGTTCAATAGGATAAAGTTCTTGACCATTTACTGCTAAATTCCAATCAGCTAATAAATCTTCTTTTCTCAATTCAATCCATGCTTGAACAACACGCAGTTTGTTCTTAGGTAAGTTCCCCGACAATAATTCACCATCAGGAATAGAGAGAACTGCTTTATCGTCTTGATATACCGCATGGAGGTGCGGAGAATGATGCTCCCTATTATCATAAAAGTACATATAAATAATAATTCCATAGAAAAAAGAAATACTTGGCATTAGCTAACCTACCTTTATACTTATTAAAAAGACTAAATAATCAAATTATTATTTTATTCCTAACTCCGTGGTCAGCAAGACTGGATTCCAAATCTCGCTCTTTACTGATAAAGCCCTGCCGCTCTTTCTCGTTGTCGTAGTGCTGAGGTTCTCCATAAGGACCGTAAATGTAGCGATTTGTTACGAATGGTTCCATCATAATTATTCAGAGTGTAAATATCTTGTTACTTCCCATTTATTATTCTTTTTCTTGTACCAAATTGCTCCTTGATTTCCATTAGCAATCGTATATTCAATAAATGCAGTACTGTCATCTTTTAATCGAAAATCCAAAACATTAAGATAACCATCAACAGGACAAATTGGTTTAACGATATCATCAAATATGAATAATTCGTTTGTAGTATCCTTGAAAGTAACGTATTGAAAAAATGGATATTTTATGATTTCTACTTTCACTGAATCAGGTTTTACTCTGTTTAATTTTGTTTCTTCTATCATAATCAGCCTAAATAATTCTAAAGTATCATTTTGAACAAATTTGGAATTAATTTCTGCTATTTTCTTTTTTAAATCATTATTTTTAATTGATATGTCATAAGAGTAAATTATTAAAGTAATGATAATTATAGACAATAAATATACAGTAAAATGTGAATTAATCATTCTTTTCATTCTTACCTCCTTCAATTCCATTAATAACACTTCCATCCATAGCTGGAATATCGCCATTTTTTATAGCATCCTCTCTATCTGTATTTTTTTTAAGATTAAAATCTCCCCAAATTTTTTTCTCTATTCTTTCAATTTGGGAATCTGAAAGTCCTTGAGTATGTAAATATTCATGGATAATTGTTAAGAAACTACTTGTTAAATATATTAAGGCATCAGATTTATTACCTTTTTTCAAGAGGTCTTTTGCTTTTATAACTTCTGCTGACCTAATTGAAAATTTGTTTGGGTCACTTTGCCAACCAAAATAAAGCATTTCTTCTAAAAAAGCTGTAGGTCCAGAGTTTATTTTGAAATCATTCAATAGTTTGGATTTTGAGATTCCTGAATACTTGGAAAGATTATTCAAGATAGTTGGATTATCATTTAAGTATTTATCTGCATTTTTAAGTAAATTTACAAACAATGGATATTGTTGATTGTAATCCGGCGATTTTAATCCATTAAAAGGTGAAACTTCACCCTTATATGGTATCTTGAATTTTCCATTATCATCAAGGAAATTGATAGGATTATTCTCTGAGTAATTATATGGACTCATACCATAAAACTTCTCTGATAAAGGATCTACACTCGTAAACCTCCCACTTATATAATCATATTTCCTCACACCGTGGTCAGCAAGACCGCTTTCAAGGTCTTTCTCCTTCCCAATGAATCCCTGCCGCTCTGCATCATTGCTGAAATTCAGCGGTTCGCCGTAAGGACCGTATATGTAGCGATTTGTTACAAATGGTTTCATCATATTTTCGAATATTTTCAACACAATTAACAACTAGCTATCAATTTAAAAACCTTTAATATCCAATTTCCTTTACATTTTACTAAATAACAACTATATATCTCACAATTATAATTATGTAAAACATGAACAAAACATCCTGCTTTATTCCCTTTATTATTAAAACCAATTTGTGATAAATAAATAATTGGACCATAATTGAAATCTTTATAAAATGATTCCCATCCTTTTTTATTCTGTATGTAAAAATATTTTAAAATAGTGTCTGAATCAAGCATTATAAACTTATTATTGTTGAATTTATCCAAATTATTAATATGCTTATTAGTACTACTATTTAATTTAATGAAATTTAAGGAAAGTTCCATGCTGAATTTTTCGAAAACATTACTTTTATTTTTAAAGATAATATTGTTCATATTAGTATCAATATGAAATTGAGTAATATAATATGAAACATAGTTCGAATCATTATTTAGCAAAATTTTGTTCAAACAGATTTTATATATTTCATTTTGGTGTAATATTTCTCCAGTTACATTACTATATAAAAAAATTAAAAATAATAATATCCAAGATTTTTTATACATTTTTAAAATCTCCTTAATATAAATCTATCATCTTAATAATATCATCAAAATTCTTATCAACATCACCAACAGAATTTATTGTTTTACCGAACACAGATTTTTCGAACTTTTCTCCTTTATTTTCATTTGATTTACTTAATTTTCCATAAGATGCTGATTGTACTGTTTCATGTAATAATAATATAATCATGAAAATTAGGATTATTCTCTGAGTAATTATAAGGACTCATGCCATAAAACTTCTCGGATAAAGGATCTACAGATGTAAACCTCCCACTTATATAATCATATTTTCGTACACCGTGGTCTGCCAGACCGGATTCCAAATCTTTTTCTTTCCCGATGAAGCCCTGCCGCTCCTTCTCGTTGTCGTAGTGCAGTGGCTCACCGTAAGGACCAAAGATATATCTGTTTGTTACAAATGGTTCTATCATATTAGTTTCTATGTTTAACTTGCTTTCCACTAATGCTTTCGTAGTTCCAATTTATTCTCCATGAAATAGTTCATAAACCTTACAAACACCTTTATCAAACTTAATAAATACTACACCGCCTATATAGTTTGGTTTTAGCGTCCCTCTTACTATCCAATATTTTTTTGCGTCCTCAATTTTAAAAGGAGTTTCATTATAAATTTCTTTACCGTATATTGGCAACCATATTACTTCTGCAAATTTAATTATATTTTTGGTGCTTTTCATTTTAAATTGCAGTTTCTTGTTATTTTTCTTATATTTAATTATCGTACAATCTTTTTTCTTTATATAAAGCGATATGTTCTCATTAGATTCGATTGTCTTAATATTACATTTCCAAAAATGTTTAACTGAGGAACAAGAAATTCTTAATTTATCATTTTCAATTCCAATACTTTCATTAATTATAATTTTACAAATATTTTCTGCGGTAACGGCATCAGGGACAATATTTCTATTAAATTCTTTAGAGTAAATAAAACTAGAATCCAATCCCGTGATTATTACTGTTACAAAAAGAATTAGAAATATAATTTTGAATTTTTTAATATTATTTTTCATATTTCTCATATTCCCTAATTATTGAATTTTGTTCAATATAAAAAGTTTTTCCATTACATTTTAACGGAATATCCCTTTTTTCTTTATTATACAATGTAGATTTATTCTCATATACTCTGGGGTCTGGAGGTTGATTTGAATTTATGGAATTTTCTTTATTATCTGAAGCTTTTAATAGACCAGACGGAGTGATTAAAAATCCTTTCTTAAAATTATTATTCTTTAAAAAATCTAAATCACCTCCCTTATCTGAAAAGTTTTCATCATCATAATCTGGACCACTTTCAGCTCCATGTGTATGGACAAAAAATACATCAAATTTTCCGGCAGGATAATTACTACTATATGGATTTACATTATGTGTGTTGCCAATTGCAGGTATCGAATAAGTGTAATAATTTTTATTTCCATCTTTAACTTCAAAAATCCATGATGAAATTTCTCTATCTTTAATTACTGAAATTGGATTATAATTCTTTCCAAAATCGTGAGCTGCTATTTCTGGAGTTGAAAACAAATCACCCGGCAATAATCCATTTCCATCTAAAAATGTTATTGGATTATTAAATGAATATTGGTATGAACTCCATCCATAAAACTTCTCTGATAAAGGATCTACACTCGTAAATCTCCCAGAAATATAATCATATTTCCTCACTCCGTGGTCAGCTAAACCGGACTCCAAATCTCTTTCTTTACCAATAAAGCCCTGCCGCTCCTTCTCGTTGTCGTAGTGCTGAGGTTCTCCATAAGGACCGTAAACGTAGCGATTTGTTACAAATGGTTTCATTATGTATTTACTTCTTCTGAAGACTCTTTCTCCTTCAATTTGTTTTGATAATCAATTAAAATATCATAAAGTTCATAAATGTCTTCTTGTTTCCATTGCTTACCGATATAGGCAAAATCAGGCCAAATTTCAAGGATTATTTTATCATTTTCATATATTTCTATAACATCAATAGAATCCATATATGTAACTCTTTTATTCATATTTACTTTACATAAATTTATATTAAATTCAATTTCATTTTTCTTACTATTTCTATAAAATAATGTTTTACACTTTTCTATTTCGATTTCAAGTTGAACTAAATAATACCAATTAAATATTCTACTTAATAAAATATTTACAATAAAAATTAAAAACAAAAACGAAAGAAGTAATACAACATTAATAAATGAAATTTGTATATATTCAAATGTGAATAATAAAATTATTGGAATTACAAATAAGATAAAGAATGGAATTAAATCCCTTAATATCACTCTGTTGTAAAATGAAAGGTTTTTTACAGATATTTTCAAGCCTATTTCATTATGAATAATTTTCATTCTGAATACCTATCTTTGAGGAGAAATTTCAGGATTTGACGGAAGTATTTCTGTTCTTGTATTCTCATCTAATTCATTGATTGTATCAGCCGCTTTTATATTCTTAAGGTTTTTACCTGAATTAAATATTGTGTTAACATCAGAACCCAATATTAAATATTTAAAGGGTGAACTGATTTTTGAAGTAAAACGAACATCAATTATTGAATAACCAATATCAATTACATTTGTTGCCTCTTGATTTGTTTTCCCCATTGAAGCATCAATTACTGATCCGGTTAATAAGCCAATAAATGAGTGTTGAACCTTGTCTGTTTCCTCAGTTTTACCTGCTATTTCACCGTAAGCACCAATTCCATTTGTTACCATTCCTGTAAGTCCGCTCATCAATGAAATTTCATTCCAAAGAAGACTACCCATTGCAATATTAACGTTTGACAATGCACCGACCGATAAATATGTTGCCACACAACTTCCAACAAACCCAAGCGAATATAATCCAGGAGTAATAGTAGAATTAAATCCTTTATCAAAATGAACTTGTTGACTTTGGCTCATCTGCGAATAAGAATATTGCAAACCCCATTGATTTCCATCATATAATCCATTTTCATCTAATCTTAAAACAGGGTTGTTTCTAGTGTAATGGTAGGGTGTAAAACCGTAATACTTCTCCCACAGTGGGTCGGTACTCGTAAACCTCCCGCTTACATAATCATATTTCCTAACTCCGTGGTCAGCAAGACCGGATTCTAAGTCTTTCTCCTTACCAATAAAGCCCTGCCGCTCCTTCTCGTTATCGTAGTGTAGTGGCTCTCCGTAAGGACCGTATATGTAGCGATTTTTGATGTAAGGTTACCTCATTACTGTATTTTAGTTTTTCGTAATTGTTCAAGATTAATTAGTTCTTCAAAAGTTTTGTAGAAATTAAGAATTTTAACGTTTTTATAAAAACTTATATCTGATACAAAATAATTGTAATCAATTAGAACTTGATGAACATCGATTTTGTTGTAATGACCATGAAAATCTGGGAATAAATTTTTTACTTGTTCTGATGTTAATGTAGTGTATAATTGCACAGTAGTATCATCTATTTTTTCTGATATTTCTAAGGAGTATTTATTTTCTTTTATATCGTTAGGTCTATTTACATAACAACAAACAAATGAGAAGGTTTCCAAATTATCGTATATTAAATCTTCATTATATTTATCGATACTAATAAGAAAAAACAAAGGAATTACCTCGGAATTAGCCATTGGAATATCTTTTAAGTATCTAATTTCCAAGTAAGATGTTTTCGCAAAATGATTTTCTTTATTAAAACTATGAACAAAATGAAATTCATTACTATAATTGATTATTTGTTGATAAATTGTACAATCTGTTCTTTTTATTTGTTTATAGATATTTCCTACTTGATGTTTTGAGAAATTTTGCAAATAAGTAAATGTACTGTAAACATCTTCTTTTGAATTATCATGATTGTTACATCCATTATTTATAATAACAAAAAATAATACGATTGAAATCTTAACTAAACTATTCATTATTGGTTACTCCTATTATTTTTTGACCTTCAATCAACATACTATCTATTATTTGATCATATGTAATTTCCTTTTTTGTAAGCTTAAGATAATAATCTTGTTTAGATCCCTTTGTAATGTAACCTATATCAGCAATAAGTTGATCTTTTAGTTCTTCTCTTGTAATTAACCCTGCAGCAAGCATTGCACTCCAGGCACCGTATTCATTATATCCCATTTTATGAACTGTCTCGTGAAATAAGGTTGGTTCAATTCCTATACTATTTTTAAATGCATTAATAAGAATTGGTGTGCTCAAATCACCTGGAATTGTTTCCCCTCCTTCATCAGCTGACATACCTCCAACAGTAACTATTTTGATTGAGTTACTAATTGCAAAATTTGCTACATTAGGAGCTATCGATTGCCAATTTGAAACTAATTTATTAGATTGCGATTGGATTTTACTTGAATTAAATCCAATTGTATAGAATTTTTGGTTTTTAGTACCATTCCAATAAGATTTATCTTGATATTTGTCTCCATTTATGCTCCAAAACCACTTCCCATTCCCATCCAACAAACTCACCGGATTATTCCCTGCATATTGATACGGACTTAATCCATAGAACTTTTCTGATAATACATCTACAGAAGTAAATCTCCCACTTATATAATCATATTTTCGTACACCGTGGTCAGCCAGACCGGATTCCAAATCTTTTTCTTTACCGATGAAGCCCTGCCGCTCCGCATCATTACTGAAATTCAGCGGCTCCCCGTAAGGACCGTAAATATATCTGTTTGTAACTTGTGGCATTCCGTCTATATTTTCTATTAACGCTTTCGTAGTACCTACCTGGTCTTTATTTAATTGACAATTGATAATTGATAATTGATAATTATTTCTTTGTTTCATTTCTTAATTTAGTAGTTTTTATAATAGAAGATAATAATTTTAATATTTCTTCGCAATCCTGATTGATTGAACTATATTCCCTTTCTCCTATTTGTTCGCTGTCCTTGAGTAATCTTAGCCAGTAATGAGTTTCATTTGCTTCCTTATTTGCAATTGATAATTTATGAATAAAATCCAATTTCGATTCTGCTTGTAGTGCTTCCTCTACTAATGCACCTATAGCGGTTCCGCTCCTAATAATCTGTTTAGAAAGGATGAATTCTTTATTCTCTTTTCTAAGATTTTTCTTTTATTAAATTATTGGTTTTCATTATCATTTGCAATTATCATATTACAAATTTACTCAAATAATTTCTATAATTATCAATTATCAATTATCAATTATCAATTAAGGAATGGATTCTTCAGTCGCAAACTCCTTCAGAATGACAGCGAGGCCGATTCTGTGTCCCCGATGTCCCTAAAGTCCCTAAAATACAGATTCCTACATTCGCAGGAATGACAATAAGGGAATTAGGAAATACTAAACAAATTTTAGAATAGTTTCATAAAGAGATGTTTGAAGATTGGTTTTGAGCGAATTTTTTTTGAGGCTTCACGAATTTTTGCAACTTCTTTTTCTGTTACAAACGAAGTTCCAATATTATTCTCATCGTCATTAGAACCATGAAAATCTGAGCCACCGGAAATGAGCAAATTATTTTTTTGTGCAAAATCACCATAGAATTGTCTCAAATCCTGATTATGCAGTGGGTGATTGACTTCAATTCCATCAATCCCATCTTTAACTACTCTATGAATTTCATCCATATTAAAGAAGTTTGCAGGATGAGCAAGGATAGCAACTCCACCGGCTGAATGTATTAATTCTATTACCTTTTTTACGCTTAAATTTGATTTTGGTTGGTAGGCAGGTCCATGGTCGTAAAGAAATTTATGGAATACTTCACGTGAATCCTTGGCATAACCTGCTTTAACTACTGCCCTTGCAACATGCGGCCTCCCAATGGGAGCATTGCCGGCCTGTTCTATAATACTTTCAATTGATATGTTAATACCCAAACTACTGAACTTTTTCACCATAGTTTCAGCTCTTTGCATTCTTTCAGTAAAATAATTGTCAAAATGTTCAACAAACTTTGGAGTATCCAATTGAAAATCTAATGCAACAATGTGATAATCCTTGCCACCTTGAAATGCACTTACTTCACAACCATAAATGAAATCCAGTCCAAATCCTTTTGCAAGTTCAGCTTCCTGTGGAATATTGCTAATAGTATCATGATCGGTAATGGCAATATGTTCAATTCCTTTTTTCTTTGCCTTTATCATTAAAGCATTTGGAGAAAAAAGTCCATCCGAATGAAAAGTGTGGTTATGTAAATCTGCCTTACCCATTAGTCTAATTGACTTATGAGTTTCTGCAATTCAGCAACGAAATTATCAACGGGGATAATAAGTCTTTCGCCTGATCTGCGAAGTTTCACTTCTAATTCACCTTTTTCCAATCCACGATTACCAATAATTACTTGAATAGGCATTCCAATCAAGTCAGCATCATTAAATTTAACTCCGGGACCTTCATTGCGGTCATCATAAAGCACTTCAATACCCTGAACAATCAATTTATCATAAAGTTCATCGGCAAATGTCTTTACATTTTCGAATTTGTTTGCTGCCAGAGTTAGAATGTGTACAGTGAAAGGCGCTAACGACTTATTCCAAATTACTCCCTTATCATCAAAATTTTGTTCAATGTAAGATGCTAAAATTCTTTCGATACCAATTCCGTAACTACCCATGATTATTGGTTTTTCTTTTCCTTCAGAATCAAGGAAACGTGCATTCAGAGATTCACTGTATCGTGTGCCAAGCTTGAAAATATGACCTAGCTCAATGGCTTTCACAATACGAAGAGGTTTGCCTGATTCAATTGAAGGCTCACCATCCTGTACTGTTCTCAAATCGAAATAACCCTCAATCTTAGCATCACGGTTAATATCAAGATTTTTAAAATGAAAACCATCTTCATTGGCACCGGAAACAAGACCATTACAATTTTTCAGCAAATTATCAGCAATAATTCTCATTTTTGTTTTAAGACCATAAGGTCCTATGGAACCGGCATTTGCACCCGTATTTTCAAGCAATTCAGATGATTCTGCAGGGCGGAAATTGTTTGTTCCCAATACTGATGAAAGTTTTGTTTCATTCAATTGGTCATTTCCACGCATCAGAATTAATATTGGTTTGCTATCTGCAACATAAACTACGGACTTAGCGCAAACTCTTTCATCTAACCCGAATTGTTCCACTAAATCATCAATTGTCTTAGCATTTGGTGTAGCAAATTTTTCAATTTCAGCATTAGCTTCATTTCTTTCTAAAGGAGTCAATGCAGATGTTGCAACTTCTGAATTTGCAGAATATCCTGCATCATCAATAGCAACTAAATCTTCCCCGGCATCGGATTCAAGCATGAATTCTTGAGATTTGCTTCCACCCATTGCACCGCTGGAAGCTCCTACTACGAAGTATTTTAAACCACAGCGGTCAAAGATTTTGCAATAAGCATCATAATGCTTTTGGTAATTCACATCCAATCCTTCGTTACTGGTATCTAATGAATAAGCATCTTTCATCGTAAATTGGCGACCACGCAGGATACCTGATTTTGGACGTGGTTCATTACGGAATTTCGTTTGAATCTGATACCAGATTTGAGGTAATTCCTTATACGATTTTATATGATGAGCAGCATGGTAAGTAATTATTTCTTCATGGGTTGGAGCTAATACAAGTCCTTCACGATTTTTGATATGAAACAATACATCACCCATTGCTTCCACTCTACCCGTTTGTTCCCAAATTTCAATTGGATTGAGTGCAGGAAGCAAAAATTCTTGAGCTCCAATAGCATCCATTTCACTTCGTACAATGTTGATTGCTTTTTGGAATGCTCTAAATCCTAGCGGAAGGAAAGAAAATATTCCGGCACCCACTTGTCGGACAAAGCCGGCACGCAGCATTAAAGAATGAGAAGGAATGTGAGCATCACTTGGATTTTCACGTAACGTTGGTATAAAATAATGAGATTGTTTCATTTTCGTTTTAAGATTATTTACAAAGTTAAAACTCCGGAAAGTAATTTTCCGAAATTGTTGAAAAATAATTTACAAAATTAGTCATAATTTTTTAAAAATTATTGCTATAATTCAAAATAAATTTCGTAATTTTGTAATTCCTTAAAAAATTAAAGAAAAAAAATGGCTAAACAACAGACATTCGGTGATAAACTGAAGAAGAATAAAGGAGCAATTAAGCCTACAGTTAAAATTATTAAAGGCTTTAAAGGCGAAGATGGTCACACTCATTTCATGGAATCTTTCGTGAAAGTTGAGGATGTTGCTTCAATTGATCAATTAGAAATTTCTAAATAGGTAAATATAATATGAAAAAGGGTATTCATCCATTCTACCATACAGTAGAAGTATTGATGACTGATGGAAGTACTTTCCAAACACGTTCATGCTACAAGAAGGATAAAATGGTACTGGAAATTGACTCCAAATCACATCCATTCTTTACCGGAAAACAAGTACTTGTGGATACAGCCGGTCGTGTGGATAGATTCAATAAACGTCTTGAAAGAAGTAAAAATATTCAGGAGGGCAAGAAGAAATGATTGGTATTTTTCCTTTACAACCAGAATCAAACACTAAAGGTAAACAAAGAGTTTACAAAAAAAGAACTAATCCAATAAAAGGTCAAAAAGTTGTTGACTATATGGACATCAAGTTCTTATATCGCTTTATTAATGACCAAGGGAAAATTCTTCCTGCACGCATTACAGGTCTTTCTGCATATCAACAAAGAAGAATGAAAAGAGCTATTAAATATGCTCGTCAGATTGCTTTGATCCCATTCGTAGGTCAAGATTTATCATAATCTTTGCAGATAATATATTTGAAGAAATCCCCTACTTTGGGGATTTTTTTTTGTAGTTTTGTAATTATTCATTTAAGTGAAAACAAATGGAAAAATACTTTTTCGAAAAAAAATATTCAAACCTCAATTTTCATGATACTCCTTTGTTTTTGGGAGAATATGAGGATTGTACTTTTACATTTTGCGATTTTGAAGCATTAAATTTATCGGAATATAAATTTGTAAATTGCAGATTTGTTGGTTGCAATTTGAGTAATATTCGTACTGATGGTACTACATTTCGGGATATTTCATTTAAGGATTGTAAAATGCTGGGATTAAGATTCGAACAATGTAATCAGTTCGGACTTGCCTTTTCTTTTAATAATTGCATTCTCTCACATTCCTCATTCTACAAACTTGATATTCCTTCAACAAATTTCCAAAATTGCCAGCTCAAGGAAGTTGATTTCTCTTCTGCTAATTTAAGTAACTCCTCAATAAACCATTGTGATTTAACAAATTCTCTATTTCAAAACACAAATCTTACAAAAGCTGATTTACGAAATTCAGTAAATTACGCAATTAATCCTGATTCGAATAAAATCAAAAAGGCAAAATTCACTATGCCTGAGGTACTATCTCTCTTGGATAAGTATGATATAAAGATTGAATAGAAATTATCGTGTAGAGACACGTTGCCACGTGTCTCTACTATTTTACTACCTAACTACCATAAATTTCCATACTTCACTGCCTGCTCGCAGGAAATACGTTCCTGTCGGCAGTGCAGACACATTTATTCTAATATTCCCCTCTTGAGGGGTGGCATCACGAAGTGATGACGGGGTGGATGTATTAACACATTTCCCAAACACATCGTAAATCACAATCTCCTGAGGCATAACTATACCCTTAAGAGTGTAGTTGCTCATATCTATAGTAATATAGTCGGTTGCCGGGTTGGGGAAGATGGTTGCAAAGTTTTCAGCCTGTTTTTCTTTTACACCCAAACCTATTTCGTCAAGTTCCATTCTGAAAACTCCATTATCTGTTGCTACAAATAAATATTTCCCATTTGTTATGAACTTATTGATTTGTTTACTTTGAAGTCCTTCATTTAATTCAATCCAACTTTCACCATAATCCATACTCATATATGTACCATTATCCATGATACTTACAAATAATGTGCTGTCATATCCGAAAATTGTTAGTGCTCTGGGATAGCCTTTCCCATAAGAGAATGGTAAATTGGATGTATTCATTCTCCAACTTACTCCATCGCTTTCTGAAACATATAAACCTGACTGACTAAAAAATGAATCCATATTGTTTGTTGTTAAATACAATTTGCCATCAAATTTAATCATATCACTAAATGTTTTTGAATTAGGTGCCATGTTATCAAAAATACCATAATTCCCATTTACCCATGTTTCACCTTCGTCAAATGAAACTGATAAACCTAAAAATTTAGAAAATGTGTACCAGATATTATCAAATATTTTTATTGTCAAGCCATCCATAGAATATATTGCATTCTCAATTTTTGTCCAATTCAAACCATTATCATATGAATAATAATAGCCTGCATTTCCAGTACCAGCAAAAATTCTATTTCCCGAAATGCTAAAAGAGTAAACAGGACCACCAATTGATTGGTCACAAATCATTGAGAAAGTTGAACCTGAATTGCTTGTATAATACAAACCATTGCTTGTACATAAATAATATGTATTTTCATCAATTGCTTTAATTTGATAAATCGTTGTATTTTCAAAACCAGAAATCTTAGTCCAGGTATCACCGTAATTTGTTGATTTAAAGAGACCAAAATTCTCTGTACCTATTAAGATTGATTTTCCTGCTTTTTCCATTGTGCTAACTTTGGCATTGATTTTTTCAATTTCAACATTTTGCCATTTTTCATTAATGGAATTTGTTGAATACATGCCCGTTTGGTAATAAGGAGCTACAAAATACTTATCATGAGAATTAACAAGATAGTTCAAATCACTTAATTCATATGGAAATTTACTGTTTTCTTTCCAGTTATCGCCATTATCAGATGAATAATATACCTTGCCTGCTTCTGTGCTAATTAATATTGTATCCTGTAATGATGTAATAGATAATAAGACATCATGAATATTAGGGTCCTCATATTCAATAGGATTTTTCTTAATCCAATTAGAATCAATATCATCAAAATAAATTAGTGGAGAACTTGACACCAAAAACGTACGTTTTTTTACCTTAATCATTTTAGTAAATAAGTCCCCGGCCCGAATATTTTTATTTAATATGAAGGTGTTACAAGTATCTTTAGAATAATGCAATGGATAATCCATATCATCAGAATGGCCACCTACAAAAAGTACATTATCAATAAAATCTAAAAATGTTGCACCAAAACTTTCATCTTCTGTTTTTATCTTTTGGTGAACCCAATTTGATCCCAAATCAGTTGAAACAAATAGATTACCTTCATAATTTCGATCCCAAATTCCACAGTAAATCTTATCGCCAATTGAAACTAAAGCTCTCGCATTAAGCCATGGATAAGAATCAGGATATTCTGTAATTTGAATTCCGTTATTTCTGTTTTCCCATGATTTTCCATTATCAGATGAAAAAAATACTCCGTAATTATTTGTTCCTACAAAGAAATTATTGTTCACTTTTATAAGACTTGTTACAAAATATCCGTTTAACCCCCAATTTTCCCAGGAAACCCCTCCGTCCGTTGAAACAATTAGACCGCATCCCGCTTGATTATCCCAAATTGTATTGCTTGAAATACCTGCAAAAATAGTATCACCAATAGTTTTCATGAAGTTCACATAAGGTTCTTGTAATTTTAATCCATTATTTACAGGCTCCCAGTATGAATAAGAATAAACATTCACAAAAAGTAATATACACAAAATGTGAAAAGATAATGAAAATGTTTTCATAAAGTTACCCTCAATGTTGTTTTGTTTTTAATTATCAATAATTACTACCAAATAATCTTTTCATAATAATTATTAACGTTTCCATCTGTATTTATTACATTAATTGAGAGGATTGTAAACTGATGAGTAACATTCAAAATCGATTTTAAATCTAATTCAAATGTTTGTTTTCCTTCAATTTGGTAAATATTGTTGCAGAGTAATTTTCCATTGATATCGTAAAATGATATTAATAAGGCAGATGTATTTGAAGTACAGTTCGCAAACAAGTTATTATTTATAACTTTGTAACTAAACAATTCATCTGTATTTTCAACAACACCTCTTTTTTGGTATCTATACCAAATAATTGGCAAATAAGAATCATCTGCAAATTCATTATTTGTTGAAGCCTTAACGTAATCTATACCTGATAATTCTGGAAATGAGATTATATAATTATCTGGATAACTTATTGGGCTTATTTCTTGTTGTAATTGCCATGTGTCATTAACTTTGTAATATATTTTTACTGATTTTTCAATATTGGGATATAATTCATATTCAAAGTGCCAGTAATAATCATCTTTTTCGTTATAATATATCCATTCCTTTCGAACACTAGTACCATAGTAATCATATGAATTTGTATTTTCCCAGCTTATATCTAAATAACAAGGTAACAATTGGGGGCACATAATGCCATAAGAAAATTCGTCAAGATTTGGAGATTTCATCCAATGTTCATGTTCATCTAATGGAATTGGTGCTGTATTATCAAATTCATTCCTTGTTGGCCAATCGTTAGGCCAATATTGCATGAAGTCATAAATAGAATCAATGGAATTTTGTAAATCAGTACTATATTGAGCTTTGAATGCGTTATGAAATTCAAGTGAACCTTGAGCATCATCATCATCCATCCAGAATGCAAATAAATCAGCTCCTAAACCATCAACATCGTCATTATTTTTATTAATAAAATTATATAATGGTGAAAAATCGCCATCATTTTTAGAATCGTAAATGTTCCATAAATAACAGGCAAATCTTTCTGAACTATAATTTTTAGTTGTATTTCCAAACCTTCCTTTGATATCCGAAGTTGTTTGACCAGTAATTTTATATTGATAACAAAAAGGTGATATTTCCAGATTGTCTAAAGGAACTATTAAATCTGAGTATATATTTCTTTCCCAAATACGAAATGCATAAGAAAAGAACATTGCAAATGCCTCTGTGATTGTATAATATTGAGGTGAATGACTTTCGTGTTGGAAAGAAGTAGATAAATGATCAAAATAATGTCCGTATTCGTGTGACAAAGCTTGATTGTTGCAATAGGGGGTCCTAACAGTGATTATATAATTTTCATCATCATATTCCCCGTCAGCATAAAAAACATTTTTGATTTTTGTTTCAACTTGTGGAAGTACCACATCAGCAATTTCGTGTGTAAAATCCTTACAAAGTTTCAAATGCCTTAAAGCGGCTCCATCATAATATGGAATGGCAATTTGTTCCCATGTATATTCTTCTTCGGTTGGAATTAAAATATTTGGATTATTTCCAAAATTTGCGGTAGGGATATTAATTTCCGTTAAGTTTGGGTCCATATTGTAATAGACCTTACACACATTAAAAAAATTACCAGTTTGAGATTGTTGGTAAATATTTTTAATATTGTTAATTCTTATATGGTCTGATGGACTTGTAAGTCTTATTGCTACGTTTTCTTTTGCAATGAAAAGTAAAATATCATAATATCCATTGGTTGAACAATCAATATCACCAATGTTAAAATTTACGTCAAAAGAAAAATTTCCATCTTCATCACATTTTGCATAATGCACATGTTCTATTGGTAATGGATTATCTAAAATTGGATGAGTAATATTAACTGTATTTGATTTTCTAAAAAAAAGCCATACATCTGCATATGGTGATTTTGCCTTTGGGAAATTAACTTTATCTTCATAGGTTTCATAAGTTTCCATTTGCATTGATGCACCTAACCAATCTTGAAATAAAACTTTACCATTTATTGTAATATGTCTGTTTGGTGTATTTTGACAGGAGGTTTGTGAATAGTTAAATACTGTCAATTCATCATCAACATCATTAATTGATTGAATTTCCATTTTGTTACTTGAATCGAACTTAAAATTGACATTATAAGGTGCAATATCTGAATAACCGGGACATGTATTCCTCATCTTTATTATTAAATTCATTTGTGCTGCTGATGTATCAATTGAAATAAACGAAAAAGAAATAGTACCAACAGTGTCTGAAACAAAAACATATTGAATTGAATATGAATTTGTTAATGAGTCAATGAATTGAAAACTATTGTCAAAATTAACATAAGCAGTACAAGTGTCTTGAATTAATGTATGGTAATGAATTGTCATTTGTAATGTATCACCAATTTCAATATTTGTAACTTTATTGTATGTTACAGAATCTATTTTCATTGCTGTTTCAGTTGAGTCTGATAATGAAAATAGAAATTTTGTACTAATTATTAATACTACAAATAGTAATATGAACTTCTTCATATTAATCCTCTTTTTTTAAATGTTTGAAAAATTCTCGATAAGGTACTGCAGTAGCTCGAGAAGAACTACTATGAGTAAACCACGCATAGCATACTGCAATCGCAATAGCCAGTTTACTCACTAACTAATGCTCTGCAGCGAGGTCACTTCGAATTTTAATTCACAAAAGAGAATATACAATTTTGTGATAAATCTTGAAGGAAGATGTATGTTAAAGAATGCAATTTCTTCATGTTCTTTTTCTTCTAATAAAGTAAATACGATTTTACGAATTGGTCTAACCTTGAAGATATGGATTGAATTTGTATTGGAACTTGTATAATGTTTATTTGACGCATTTGTCCACTTAGATGGCTCAGCAGACATCTTATCGGTCATAATAACGCAAAATGCGAACAATAAAAATATAGTTAGTACTCTTTTCACATTTTATTTTGTTATTTAATTAATGAATAATTAATCTACAGACACAAATTTAATAAAAAATATTCAACAAACAAAAATAATTAATAATTATTATTTTAACAAGATGAACTATTTCTGATAAAATCTTTCTTACAGCCCTTTAGATAGTTAATAACAGGTTACACAATCTTTACTACCCCTTAAAATTAACATATCATTTACATTAATATTTGTTCATTATATTTTGAAAACTTTATAATTTAGTAGCAGTTGGTATAATATTATATTAGTAATTAGGCTCAACTAACTTTCGTGTTCTATCGTCTATAATTGTGATTAAAAATGGATAATAGATGAAATTATTAAGTTTAACACTCTCAGCATTTTTGTTACTCACGACTTTGGTATTTGCAGAATTCAAGCAAGACCCTCTTCCATACGCATATAATGCTTTGGAGCCATACATTGATGCACAAACAATGGAAATCCACTATTCCAAACATCATGCAGGATATATCCAGAAATTGAATGCAGCAATCACTTCTCAGGGAATAAACAATGATATTACATATGATGAACTCTTTTCAAATATGAACAAATACAATAATGCAGTGAGAAATAATGCGGGTGGTTCTTACAATCATAATCTCTTCTGGAAATTGCTGACTCCTGAAAAAAATACAAAACCATCAACTGACTTAATCAAAGATATAGAAAAAACATTCGGCAGTTTTGATGCATTCAAGGAACAATTCTCAAATTCAGCATTATCTGTGTTTGGTTCCGGCTGGGCATGGCTCATAGTAAATAAAGATAATAAATTGCAAATAATTACAACTCCAAATCAAGATAATCCTCTTATGAATGATGTTGCTGTACGGGGAATCCCTATTCTGACAATTGATGTTTGGGAACATGCTTATTATTTGAAATATCAGAATAGAAGAGCAGATTATATCGGCTCCTTTTGGAACATTATTAACTGGGAAACAGTTAATAATTTATATAGTAAATCAAAATAAAGCATGTTGCTTGTAGTGGTAGGTCTTTGACCTGCCTTTACACCACACAAAAAGGGGCGTTAAGCCCCTTTTATAGTAATGTTATTCTGAACGAAGTGAAGAATCCATGTTGTTCTTCCTCCTCTTGAAAAGAGCCCCAATAAAATCGGGATTTTCAAGGGGTAGGGGGAGTTCTGTATTCGTCTGTCATTCCTGACTTCGCAGTAATCTACCTCTTAATAAATTTCCGTACCTCGTCCCCAATTCGCACAAAATACACTCCCGGCAGCAATGCCGACACATTAATCTTTTGTAGGGGTTCAAAATTTTGAACCCCTACGTTCAAAACTTTATTTCCAAACACATCGTAAATCACAAACTCCTGAGGCGTAAATACACCCTTAACGGTGTATTTACTCATATCTATGGT
>MHAC01000065.1:20036-20178 GCA_001804565.1 Ignavibacteria bacterium GWF2_33_9
GCTTTTGAAGACCGATTCAATCGGCTGGGGTTCAATACCGTGAACCGTAAAGCATCCTTTCTGCGCCGTGATACGAATGTTCCCTCCACTGACGGGCCAGAAAGCTATGGGTAAGCGAAGTCGCTCAACTTTAGGTTTATCG
>MHAC01000065.1:20204-21873 GCA_001804565.1 Ignavibacteria bacterium GWF2_33_9
AGAAACGAAATGTTTTGAGAGTCCTCCATTTTCGATAGAACCCGGCATCTTCAGACGCAACTGTACAAGCGCTGTATGATTTAGGAGTGGAGCATATGAGTCCGGTCTGCCTGTAGAAAGCTGATTAAGCGCACCCGGATTCATAACCCACACGACTCGCTGTACGTCTTCGTCATATACGCCGTTACTGACCGCGAAGTAGAGCCCCAAAATTCCATTTTCCGTCCAGTCAAGCAGGCGAGTAGGAATGCCGTAATGCTGCATATAGCTGTAATACTCACTTGATCTATCTTGGAATCTTTCTGAAGTGTAGTTTCGATATACAGCAGAAAAAGCCTGGTGTATATAATACTCGTTATAAATACACTCCTTACCGGTGTCCGGGTTTTTTACCTTTCGCAGGGCCTTGGGTAGCAGAGGCTTGTCTCGATCCTGCCCACGAAACCAGACGTGTGGTGCAGATGCATTTTCCCTTTCAGCTTCCCATTGCCTAAAAATGGTGAATATCAAATCGCTGTACTCGGATATTGTCCCAACTGTCCGCTCTATATGTGGTTCTCCCATCGTCACCCCACAGATTCAATCATTGTTCGGCAAATAAATTTTTGCCTCTATGCATAAGTAAAAGCGTTTTATCAAACAGTCCCGCATTCAAACCTGCCTTAAAATTTTAATTTGATGCGGTCATTCTATCAAGCTGAACCAGTGGTTTCGGCAAGCAAAATTATTGATAAAACCTTGTTGAAAAAAGCCTTACCAAGGACCGGAAGCACCTGTTTTAACTATGATAGTTATATCGTTTGTCTTTAGGTTGCGCAAGGATAAACAGAGGCATGAAAAAATCTTGGGTTATTTAGTTTTGAAGGAAGCGGCCTGCTTTGGAAGTCCATGGGAAGGCCGGGTTGGGTTTCCGGCCTTCCCAGGACAGGGTTACATCATTTCAATGGCGCAGGCCATGGACACGCCGCCGCCGCCGCAGAGGGTGGCAAGGCCCAGGGTCTTTTTCCGTTTTTTCATGGCATACATGAGGGAGACCACGATTCTGGCGCCGGTGGAGCCCACGGGATGGCCGAGGCCGATGCCGGAACCGTTGATGTTGGTGATTTCCCGGTTCAAACCCAGTTCTTTTTCGCAGCCCAGGTATTGTCCTGCAAAGGCCTCGTTGACTTCGATGAGTTCAAAATCCGACAAAGCAATACCGGAAGATTTTAAAAGGTTTTTCACGGCAGGCACCGGGGAAAGCCCCATGACCGAAGGATGGCAGGCGCCTCTTGAGGTGGCCTTGATCCGGGCCATGGGCGTCAGGCCCAGTTCTTTGGCCTTGGAGGCGGACATGATGATCATACCGGTGGAGCCGTCGTTAATGCCCGATGAATTACCGGCCGTGACCTTGCCGATTTTGGGGATAAAGGCCGGCGGCAGGGCCGCCAGTTGGTCCATGGTGATGCCGGGCCGGAAATGCTCATCCTTGTCAAAAATCAAGGGGTCCTTCCGTTTTTGGGGGATGGATACGGGAACGATTTCGTCTTTAAAGGACCCGTCTTTGGTGGCCCGTTCCGCCTCGTTATGGCTTCGCAGGGCCACCTCGTCCATTTCTTCCCTGGAAATATTCAGGTGCTGGGCAATGAATTCCGTGGTATGGCCCATGATATAGGGTTTGCCCACAAAG
>MHAC01000065.1:21904-22139 GCA_001804565.1 Ignavibacteria bacterium GWF2_33_9
GGCCGTCTTCCGGATGGGGGATGATATGGGAGCCGCAGTGAAGGGCATGGATCATTTCATCCACAAAGACCTGGTCCTGGAGTCGGCATCCCCAGCGGGCATTGGGGACGCTGTAGGGGGCGGAGGACATATGCTCGGTGCCGCCGGCCAGAATAATATCGGCCATACCGGCCTGGATCATGGCCATGCCGGAAATCATGGATTCCATACCGGAAATGCAGACCCGGTTGATGGT
>MHAC01000065.1:22182-22543 GCA_001804565.1 Ignavibacteria bacterium GWF2_33_9
AGGATTCCATGCAGCATCCGTAGCGGATATCATCAATCATGCCGGGTTCTATCCCGGCCCTTTTGATGGCTTCCGTCATGGTGACGGCGGCAAGGCTTGCCCCGTTCATGGGCAAAAGGGTCCCGCCAAAGGCGCCGATGGCTGTTCTGCAGCCCGATACAATGACAACATCTTCCATTTTTATTTTCTCCTGTCTTCTTTTTTAAGATTACAATAGTTATCAGAATAAATTCTCGTCCATATCCGCAGCCGGATTGTTTTCATAGGTGACGGCATTCAGTTTCCCCAGGGTGGCCGGAAGGATGGTGGTGATAAAAAACTCGGCGGCCTTGATTTTGCCTTTGTAAAAAGGGGCTTCCTT
>MHAC01000065.1:22588-22907 GCA_001804565.1 Ignavibacteria bacterium GWF2_33_9
CCATAAGGGGATGGGCGCAGGCAAAGGCCGAGGCCGACTGTGCTGAAAACAGGGCCTGAATGGCCCGGGTACAGGTGGTTTCCAGCAACCCGGCGGCAGATTCCAGTTTTCCGGCAAGGCCCTTCAGGCGGTCATGCTGCTTTGCCGCTGCAATGGTGAGGGCTATTTCCTGGACCAGGGCTTTGAGCATCCGGCCCTTGCTTCCCCCGACCTTGCGGCCCAGAAAATCCATGGCCTGGATCCCGTTGGCGCCTTCATAAATGGAGGCGATCTTGCAATCCCTCACCATCTGCTCCACGGGATATTCCCGTGTATATCC
>MHAC01000065.1:22922-23741 GCA_001804565.1 Ignavibacteria bacterium GWF2_33_9
CCCTTTTTCACTGGTATAGGCCTTGACAATTGGGGTCAGGATGCCGGTGAGATTTTTGTATTTCTGAACCTCTGCCTCGTCCCTGGAGGTGGCTTCCTTGTCAAAACAATAGGCCACATAATAAATCAGGCTTCTGAGGCCCTCCACATAGGCTTTCATTTTCAGGAGCATCCGTTTGACGTCCGGGTGCTGAATGATGGGCACCTGGGCTGCGCCATGGTCGGCAAGGTTCTCGACGCTTCTTCCCTGGAGCCTCTGCTTTGCATAATCCAATGCATGCTGGTAAGCCAGGTTGGCGCTGGTAAAGGCCTGGGTTCCCACCTCCAGGCGGACCTCATTCATCATATGGAACATGACCTCCATGCCCTGGTTGGGCCCACCCAGGAGGAAGCCCCTGCATTTGCCTTTCCCGCCAAGGGAAATGGAACAGGTGGGGCTGCCGTGGAGTCCCATTTTTTCTTCCACGCCGGTGCAGACCACGTCATTGGCCTCGCCCAGGGAGCCGTCCTCATGCACCCAGATCTTGGGGACAATGAACAGGGAAATCCCCTTGGTCCCGGCCGGAGCCCCCTCTATACGGGCCAGCACGGGATGGATGATGTTTTCCGTGAGATTCTGCTCCCCGTTGGTAATGAAAATCTTGCTGCCCGTGATATCATACAGGCCGTCATCCCGCTTTTTAGCCGATGTGGTCAGGGCGCCCACATCAGAGCCGGCCCCCGGCTCGGTCAAGAGCATGGTGCCGCCCCAGATGCCGGTATAGAGCTTTTTCAGAAAGAGTTCCTTTTGTTTTTCCGTGCCGTAAAGATCAATCATTTT
>MHAC01000065.1:23897-28932 GCA_001804565.1 Ignavibacteria bacterium GWF2_33_9
CCTTGACCGTACCGTTTTCAAATTTAACGCCTTCTCTGTCACACTCGGCATAGGTGGGGAAAATTTCCTTTATTGCCAGATTTTTTGCCTCTTTGACAACCATATCAAACATTTTTTTGTTAAATGCCTTGTATTTATCGGATTGTAAAAAAGCATCCACCTTGAATTGTTCGTACAAAACAAACTCAATATCTCTTTGATCCGTTAACCTGGGAGCCATGTATCACCTCGTAAAAAAGATTAGGGGTTAGGGTAAGTAATATTTACTTATCCATATTCCACCTGTCAAGAAGAAAAATAATTTCAGGTCGTCTCTGCAAACAGTGTTTATTTCATGCAGACAGGGTCTCTTTTGAGGTCCCGGCTCAATCCGGCAAAAAGGACAATGGATTTGCCGTTTTCCCTTTGTTAATTGAAATAATATGCGAGTTGATGTATTGATGATATTAAATTCGTAAAAACAGATGGAGGTGAATGTGCTAAGATTTAAATCCATGATTCCGTCCGTTCTGCTCTTGATTTTATTTTCTGTTTTTTTGTCCTGCGGGAACCGGTCCCCCTCCTTTGAATGTGCCGACAGCATCGGCTGTGTCAGTATCAGCCCTGATGACCCCGTTAAGATAGGGGTTATTCAGGCATTATCCGGCAAAGTAGCCCCTCTCGGCCTGGAACAGATACGGGGGATCGAACTTGCCCTGGATAAAAGAAAGGGACAGGTTCTGGGTCATCCGATTACATTGCAGATGGAGGATACCGGGTGTACCAGTGAAGGAGGCGCCAATGCGGTCCTGAAGATACTGGCAGACCCCCAGATGGTTGCCATCTTTGGCACAACCTGTTCCGGAGCGGCCAGGACTGCCGCACATGCAATGTCTGAAGCGGGATTGACCATGATTTCCGGCAATAACAGTGCTCCCTACCTGACTTCCATTGGCGGAAAAGCCGCTCCTGAATGGCATTCAGGGTATTTCAGAACTGCAAACAACGAAGAAAATGCAGGGAAGGCCGCGGCCGCATTTGCATTTCAAAAGCTTGGCGTGCGACGGGCGGCCCTGATCAATGACGGTGATATCTATAGCCAGGGCTTAACAGATGGGTTTAAACAGGCTTTTGAAAAACTGGGGGGCCAAATCGTTCTGGATACATCCGTCAATAAAGGAGAAATGATGATGCAGCCGGTTCTGACGGCTGCGAAGGATGCCGGAGCCGAGCTTTTGTTTTTCCCCTTGTTTCAACCCGAAGGTAATCTGATTTTGCTACAGGCAGTGGAAATCCCGGAATATAAAAATATCATTCTGATGAGTGATGGCGCCTTGATTGAAGATTCCTTTATCCAAGATGTCCGGGGAAAAGGGAAAGGCATGTATTTTGTAGGCCCAGCCAGCCCTAAAGGCCCGGCAGTGGATGCACTGGCGCTTCAATACCAGACAAAATACAATGCGACGCCGGCCAACAGCTATTATCTCAGTGCCTATGATGCTGCCGTTCTATTGTTTGCGGCCATTGAAAAAGCAGCCGTACAGGAGCCCAACGGAACGGTCCATCTAGGCCGGGATGCACTGCGGAAAGCGCTTTATGCAATGGTCGAGTTTCAAGGGGTTACCGGCAAACTGACCTGTGATAAATTCGGAGACTGTTCACGCCCGGCCTTTAATATTCTGAGACTGGATGACCCTGATGCAGGGGTGGCGGCATTGCAGGAAAATATTGTATTTGCCTATAATTCAGAGGAATAAGACAAGACCATGGGTTTAAAGCAGAGAAGACTCTCTCAATACTGGCAGAAAATGAGCATTACATCCAAGTTTGGCTTGGGTTTGGGTTTGTTCCTCTTTCTCATTGTCATGGTGGCTGCCATAGGATATGTTTCTCTGATCAAAGTGGCAAAAGCGGAGAATTCCATTCTCACCAGTTTAGAAATCCAGCAACTGGTGCTGGATATGGATCGGGGCATGGAAAGGTCCCGTCGGCTGTATGGGGATTTTTTTCTGCAATATCCGATCATCGGTTTTGAAGAAGCCCATCAAAAATATATCCAGCCTTCCATCCGGCAGATCGCCCAGGTCATTTCCACCAGCCGGTCTTTGAAGCATAAAATCGAGCAGTCCAATGTCAGCCAGGCATTGCAGAAAACCCATATTGATCTGAATTTATATCTTTCTTCGGCAAAACGGTTTGCAGAAACCTCCATTGAATCCGTTGAGCTGATTACAGAAGTATCGGCACCGGGCAGAGGCTTTGAGGAGCAGCTTGTGAGCCGGATGCAGTCTTTGAAAGCAGAACTCTCAGGACATACCCTCCTTTTGAACCTGTACCATGAGATGCAATCCTATGTTCAGGAATACAGGATTGCCCGGAAACGCTTTTTAATGCAATCCGCCTTTAATGTATCCTTCAAGCTGTATCGGCAGATCGAAAATGAGACGGCGTTTGACCCATCGAAAAAGGAAAGGATATTGGCGCTTCTTGATCAAAGCATGGAGATTGCGGAAAAAATTCTGGAAAAAGATGTTAAGCTGAAATCCATTATCAATGATTTTTCCCTTCAGGAGGCGGCGCTCGGTCCCATATCCGGTTCCCTGGTCAAACTGGCAATGGAGGAGGTGAAACAGGCCAAGCAACGGATTGAATATACACACAAGACGGCAATCCTGCTGATGGCTGCCATTGCCCTGTTCGGACTATTTGCAGCCGTGTGTATCGGGAGGATACTGAATGCCAGCATTACTCAAAAACTGATCCGGTTGACCAAAACCGCCAAAGCCATCAGGGAAGGAAATATAGAGGTTTCTTTTGAGGAAAAGGGAGAAGATGAGATCGGGCAACTGGCCTTTACCTTTAATATGATGGCCGCCCGTATTAAAGAGTTTGTCGATACTCTGGAAGCCAAAGTGGCCCAGAGAACAGATGAATTAAAAGCATCCAATGAAAAACTCTTAAGGGAGATCGATGACCGGATAAAAGCGGAAACCGAAAAAGCGAACCTGGAATTGCAGCTTCACCAGGCTCACAAAATGGAAGCCATCGGTACCCTGGCCGGTGGGATTGCCCACGATTTCAACAATATCCTGGGTGCGATTATCGGATATGCAGATTTGGCAAAAGAAGATATCCCGGAAGGAAATCCTGCCAGGCTTAAAATTGAGAATGTGTTGAAAGCCGGCTATCGAGCCAGGGATCTGGTCAAGCAGATCCTGGCATTCAGCCGGAAATCCCAAATAGGCCGAATCCCTGTCCTGATTCATCCGATTGTGAAAGAAGCGGTCCATCTCCTTCGGGCATCCATTCCATCCACCATTGATATCCGTGAGGATCTTGATTCTGAATGCGGATCTGTCCTGGCGGATCAGACCCAGATTCATCAGGTGATTTTGAATCTGGGTGCCAATGCGGCCCACGCCATGGAAATAGAGGGGGGGATTCTTGACATCTCTTTAACCCGCATGGGAATCGGCCCGTCTGAAATATTCAAATACCCGGACCTGAAATCCGGGGCCCATGTAAAGCTTACGGTTAAGGATACCGGAAGTGGTATTGACAAAGATATTATGGACAGAATCTTTGATCCGTATTTTACCACAAAAGGGATCGGCAAGGGATCCGGAATGGGACTGGCCATGGTCCATGGTATCGTAAAAAGCCATGAAGGAATGATTCTTGTCAACAGCACACCCGGGGTCGGCTCCGTGTTTGACATCTATCTGCCTGCCATTGACGATAATCTTCAGGCCCCGGAAAGAACCCCTGAGACATCCTTTACAGGAACCGAGCACATCCTGGTGGTGGATGATGAGCCGGCCATTGCCGATACCATCAGAATGAGGCTTGAACGGCTGGGTTACCGGGTTACCATGAAAACAAGCAGTCCGGAAGCCCTGGAAGCGTTCCGTCAGAATCCTGACCGCTTCGATCTCGTCATTACCGACCAGACCATGCCGCACTTGACGGGTGAAAAGATGGCAAAGGAGATGATTCTCATACAAAAAGATATCCCGATTATTCTCAGCTCAGGATACAGTTCCATTGTCGATGAACAGAAAATCGGGGCCATGGGTATCCGTGCTTTTTTAATGAAACCGGTGGAGATGAAAGCGCTTTCCGAATGCGTGCGCCGGGTTCTGAGCGGTCAGAAATAAACCGTTCGTAGTGTTTTGATGATTTATTTCTTTTTGAGTTTCCTGCCCTCAATGGATAAAAGGCTTGAGATGGTAATCTTATCCAGACAATCGAACATGGCGCGCCCGGCTTCGACCCAGACCCATCGGGACAGGCATTCCCCGGCCCGGTTACAGACACCGCAGATCTTCTTTTTCTGATCTGCGCAATCGGCAATCACTGTTGATTCTTCCAGGATTCTGACAATCTGCCCGATGGATATCTCATCGGGTGACTTTGCAAGCATATGACCGCCGGAAGGCCCCCTGCAACTGTCGATGATACCGGCTTTCTTTAATTTTCTGGTAATCTGTTCAAGATATTTAACGGAAATATTCTGCCGGTTTGACACATCGCTTAAGGGAACAGGCTTGTCCTTGCCGTAAACGGCTATATCAAGAATCAGTCGTGTCCCATATCTGCTTTTGGTTGTAAGTTTCATAGCCTTTTTAATTCAGCCGATAATATCCTTTATAATTTCCAACAGCTCATCCCGGTCAAAGGGTTTTGACAGCGATGCGGCAGCATTCATGACGGCACACTGATGGCCGTGAAGTCCGCTGATAACGATAACGGGTGTTTTTCTTAATTCAGGGATTTTTGCCAGGTGGTGATAAAATCTGGGGCCCCAGTCTCCCGGCATTTCAATGTCAAGCGTGATCAGATCAGGCCTGTATTTTTCCGTCTGAACGAGCCCTTCCTGTACATCCCCGGCTTCATAAACATCATAGCCATGATCTTTTAACAGTGAAACAAGATACTGTTTAATGTGTGAATCATCTTCTATGACGAGAATTTTCTTTTTCAAAATGATCTCTTTGTCCATGTCACTTTTATTTAAGGCGTGCAATTGATCAGAAGGATTCCCTGATGGAGTTGG
>MHAC01000065.1:28994-29193 GCA_001804565.1 Ignavibacteria bacterium GWF2_33_9
TTGACTTTCTTTCCCTGATGTCTGAAATGCTATTCGTCTTCGCCCTCTTCCATATCTTCTTCAACATCCTCGCCAACAGGCTGTAAATGTTCCGGAATGATCAGCATTTTAACAATTAACGGCTTGAGAAAGGACCATCGGATGCCGATCTCAAATTCTTCTTCCAGATCCCGGATGGCGTCCCAGCAGTTATGGCAGG
>MHAC01000065.1:29368-29563 GCA_001804565.1 Ignavibacteria bacterium GWF2_33_9
GGAGATGATTTCCCTTGCCACTTCTCTCAACCCGTGGTTCCGGACATAATTGCAGGAATCCTGGAGCGTTACCGGTTCTTTAATCCGTTTGGCCGGGTCGATTTTAAGCTTACCGGTTCGCAGGGCCTCGGCCAGCCATTCAATATAATGAATGGATTCGACGGGCGGGCGGCCGTCGGGCCTGCCGGCCCAATA
>MHAC01000066.1 GCA_001804565.1 Ignavibacteria bacterium GWF2_33_9
TATTTTTCCATAACATATTCCCGGTTCTAATATACATGAACTCGAGAATTACGAGAATTAATCCCAACCCTATACTAATGGGAGGAAACAAGAAATGAAATCCAGCCGTCAAAGCGAATTGAATTCTTGACAATAATTCTACATCCATTTTTACTCCAAAATCTATATGATTATATTATTTTACAGACTAAATTTATTTGCTTTGCAATTTATATAAATTACAATTTACAAAAAATAATTTAACTTGTTTATCTTTAATTATAAAATATCAGTTTAATTTATTATTTTTTAGTAAATTTGAGAATAAGCCAATGAACAAAAGAAAATTGAAAAAGATTAAATATATATATTTTTTATATTTGTTACTATTTATAGTGATTGCAATTCCTATATACACCCAACAAAGCAATAAAATTGACAATTCATTTTACTTTGATGCTATTTCCTTCAGGTCGGATTCTGCTGACAAATCACGTCTGGACATATTTTTAGCAGTTCCGTATCAATCACTTTCCTTCCTGAAGGTAGAATCCGAGAATTTTTATACTAAATATGAAATATATGTAACTTGTTATGATTTTACAGGAAATTCTGTAACCAATAAGACGTTGGAAAAAGTTGTAAATGCACCATCATATTTGGCGACTCAAGGAATTAACGCTGAATCCGATATTTCTGTTATTTCTCTGGATTTGCCTGAAGGTAAATACAGAGTCAATATTCAGGTATCAGATTTGCTATCGAGTTTACTTTATGAAAAAAGCAGAGACTTCACTTTAATAAATTATCGCAAATTTCCTTTTGCCATGAGCGGGATTATGCTGGTGAGCGATATTTTCGAAACTGAATCCAAAAAGAGTATTACGCCATATTTGAGTGATAATATTTCTAGTTTTTCGGATGGTTTTTTTGTGTTTTTCGAAACATACAATCAAAAAGAGGGTGATTCAGTTGATTTTGTTTACCAGGTTGTGAGAGATGATAAAGTAATTCAGACAAGTGAAAGACATACAAAATTTATCCCCAGTGGGAAAACACAGCAATATATAAGAATAAAAGATTTACAGAATCTCTCATCAGGAAATCAATTTTTGAAAGTAATTGCAATGACGCATAGCGACAAAAAAGAAATAGATGAAGCTGATTACCTTGCAATCACTCAAAGAACTATTACTTATCTTCCGACTTTGGCAGGTTCAATTATTGACAATTTGGATGAAGCAGTGAAGGAACTTCGGTATGTTGCAACAAATTCGCAGATTTCATTTATCGAAGAGGGTGTTGGTAAGCAGGAAAAGATGAGAAGATTTGAAGACTTTTGGGAATCACTCGACCCGACACCTAATACAAAAAGGAATGAAGCCTTTGACGACTACTATTCTCGAGTGGAATTTGCTAACCTGAATTTTAAATCCTATGCAAAAGGCTGGCAAACTGACATGGGAATGGTGTATATAATCTTCGGACAACCTACTTCACGAGAACGCCGTCAGGATTACTACAATCCTAACAGATATTATGAGCGTTGGATTTATCAAGATAATCGTGAATTTATTTTCGTTGATAATAATGGTTTTGGAGATTTTCGCCTTACGAATACATCTCTTGTATCTGAGAAATATGAATATAATCGGTATTAAAAAAATGATAAATTTACGCTTAAATCACTATTCTTTTATAATCTTTTTTATAATCCTATCAATAATGCCACAGTGCATTTATTCGCAGGATAAATCTAATATTATCACAGGTTCTGATTCAGGCACACGTGATTTTCGAACTCCTTCTATTGACTATTCTGATTATTTGTGCGGGCAAATGTCTAAAGATGTTAATTTCAGGATTAGTAAAATGAAAATTGTCAGAACCAAAATCGTTGACAAAGGAAACGTTCTCTTTAATATTATTCCAATAGATCAGTTTGGTAATTTTATACAAAATTTGACTAATAAGGAACTTGAATTTGATGCAATACTCGAGAAAGATTATGTGAAATATAAATCAATGCTGAAATTTCAGTCGGAATCGAAACTTGAAAAAAGTAAAAAAACAAATTTGCATATATTAGTTGAAAATTCCATTCTTACCACAAATCTTCAGGATATTTTACGTCAAATCCGAAATTTAATTCCTAAATTAATGCCAACTGACAGCATTAGCGTTTCACTCTTTAATCAGAAAATCCAGAACATTTTGCCAATAGAATCAGCACAGGCTGCATATTTAAAATTATCGGTAGAAAACGTGAAATGCAGCGGAACCAATTCCGCAATAAATGTCCTTTATCAAAAGCTTAATGAACTTGAAACACATAAATCAGATGCAAATAATATAATTGTACAAATTTACACGGGTTATGAAAATTCCTCATTCATTGATACATACGGTGATATAATCGACAGAGCAAAAGATTTGAATATTCCGATATACACCGTTGGCATTGGAACTAAAGTTCGTTCATTCCAGACACAACCTCTTTCGGAAGCTACCGGAGCGAGATATTATGATTTGCAGGAAGAAAATCTTGAAAATCTTTCTGCAATACTAAACGAAATTTACTACTCCGATAAAGTTTTCTACCAATACAAACTTACTCCGGATGCTTTTTCGGAAGAATGGGACAATCTAGTTATGCAGGCTGCACTTTATAATGGTGCTGATTTTCTTGACAATTTTGTTGATATTTACTTCAAAGCACCTGACATTATGACAACTAACAAAATTCTTGCCATATATGATAAAGAAGAATCATTTCCGGATACAAACAGTTTCGAAAGTTATCAAATGATTGCTCTTTATATGCAGAATAATCCTACGATAAAAATGGAGATAACAGGCTATACCGATAATGAATCTAAAACAACTGAATTAGCTCTGAGCCGAGCAGACAAAGTACGAGATGCAATTGTAAGTTTCGGGGTTAATCCACGTAGATTTGTTCTCAAAAGTGCAGGAGATGAAGAGCCGATTTATACCAGTTCGGCACCGCAAAATCTTTTAGCATTGAACAGAAGAACAGAACTTAAATGGCTAAGAGAGGAAGACAAACCTGCAGAAATCAAAGGTGAATTGGCTGAATCCGAATTTATGGCTGACCAGTTTGTGATAACCTGGGAAAAAATTGGTTATAAAGCTTATTATAAACGCACTGTTATCAATGGCGAAACAATGTATAAAGTAATACTTTGGAATTATGAAACCAATGAGCAGGCTGCCGAAGAAATTAACCGCTTGAAAGCAACTTTCCAGGATATTGAATTTAAAGTAGAATAGGAGTTTATAATGAAGTATACAATTTTTATTTTTGTTTTGGTTTTGTTGAATTTAACTGAATTATTCAGTTTAGAATTCAGTTATGATAATGGAAATCCGGCAGGAAATTTATGGACTTCCGGCAAAAACGGATGGGAAGAATCTGTTTTGTTCGTACCCGATGGTCCCTGCAATGTGACCAAACTTAAAATATATATGTATGGTCCAAATCCTGTTAAAGACACAATTCATATAGTTGGATTTCCTACTGCGGGAAATTTATATCCTACTGAATATATATGGAGTTACAATTCATTAGTTGACCCCGTTGTTATTGATTATGACGGAACGGAAGGATGGAAGGAATTTGATATTTCCAACCTTGGATTACGAAGTGATGGAATTGATAAAATTGTTATACAGCATAATCTGAAACCGAACGGTCCTTGGTTCGGATACGATTCCGACAACCGAAAGGGGCCTCTATCGTGGTACACTGACCCGATTACTCCAAATCCGAATTTTTACAATATTGAAGGAACTTTGCATTATCTTGCTCCGGGTGATTTTATGGTTCGATTAGAACTTACTTATCTTTATCCTGAAGGAAATACATCGAAACCATCTACTCAACCAAGCTTAGTTCAGATTCCTTTTGGAGTTGGGGGTGAAAATACCGTTGCAGACATAGATAATGATGGATGGGATGATGTAATATTAGGAGGAACCATATTTTTAAATGGTTATTTGAATAATTCCAATTTCGTAAAATCATCACAAAATCTTTCAGCAAGCGGAACAAATTGGATCGATTTTGATAATGACGGCAATTCAAATGTTTATGCCTTTAAAAATGGGACTTATGACTGGGACAAAAGAATGGTGCAAAATCAGGATAAAGTTTATACCTATACGCAAGCTTCCGGTCCAACTGAAATAACTAATTCCAAAGTATTTCTCCTGCCTTATCCAAACCCTGCTGATGATTTCAAATTGGGAACAGGTGAGAAGAACGAAACAATTCCTAATCCATATAATACATGTACACCATTTTGGCTGGACTACGATTGTGATGGCTGGCCTGACCTCTTTATTGCAAATAAAAGAATTGAAATCAGCGGTAAACCCGAAATTTACTGTCCTGATGAAATATGGAAAAATAATGGCGACGGCACTTTCTCGAACACAAGAGTATCGAGCAATATATCATCCGGTGAACCTTATACGAATGTGAATGCTTCGCAAAGCGGTGGATATTATGACTGCTATGGTGCCGCTGCTGCTGATTATAATAATGATATGAAGCCAGATATTTTCGTGGCAAATTACCGCCTTGCTCCTGATAATTTATATAGAAATAATGGCGATGGCACTTTCACAGATGTTGGAGCTGAAACGGGCGTGAGAGGAGTTCCAACTATCGCACCGGGATATTTTGGTCACGGGATGGGTTCATCTTGGGGTGATTTCAATAATGATGGTTTGATAGATTTATGTGTGGGTAATTTGGCTCATACTGATTCACGAGGTCTTTACTCAAACCCTTCCTTGATTTTCCGAAATAAAAAAGTCGGAGATACTTATACTTTCGATGAAGTTCATAACGAAATGGGATTGAAATTCCATGAAGGGAATGCAGGTGCCTGCTGGGCAGATTTCGACAATGATGGTTATCTGGATTTATGGCATGGAAAATATTCAGGTGGTCAAGGAACTTTTTACATAAATCAGGGACCACCGGATTATAAATTAAAAGATATTACTTGGGAAGCAAATTGCTTTATTGATAATCCTTGGGAAGGTGTCCGGCTTGATTTCGATAATGACGGTGACGAAGATATGGTAATTAAAGGAATTTTGGTGAGAAACGATTTGGTTCGGAAGGGAAATTGGGTAAGTTTCAAATTGGAAGGTGACATAAAGGAGGGTGTTTCTACCGATGCACTAGGTTCGAAAGTAGTTGTTTATGCCGGAGGTAGAGCTTTTTATCGTGAATTGATGGGTACCGGTGCCGGTACTCACAGCAACCAAAATTCTAATCAATTACATTTCGGAATTGGCAATGCAGAAATAATTGACTCTGTTGTAATAACTTATGCGAATATGAAACAAAATGTGTTACATAATGTTGTTCCTAATGTTCAATACAAAGTTAAATATATAGAGAAAGAGTCTTATGAATTTTTTGCAACTCCGGCGCAAATTTCGCCAAGGAATTTTACTACACAAAATCCTGCAAATTTGGATTTAAAATGGGAAAAATGCGGGTTTGTTCATAAATATCAAGTGCAGGTTTCAGAATCAGCTAATTTTGCAACCACAGTAATTGATGAAATAGTAAATGAAAATACTTCTTTAAATGTAGATTTAACAAGCGGTAAATCCTATTATTGGCGTGTGCAGGCAGTTGATTCAAATGCAGGTGACTGGATATATCATGGTGCTTGGTCCTCAGTCTGGAATTTTGTGGTTGGCAGTCCTTCATACAATAAACTGCAATTAATCGAACCGGCAAACAATGCAACAGGAATAGGAAGTGCAATAAAATTTTCCTGGTCAAAAGCTTCATTCGACAATTTGAATTTTTCTCCTGATACTTACTACAGAATTGCAATTATGAATTTAGACAATGTGATTTACGAGCAGGAATTTATACGAGATACCACAATTACTCTTTACAATATCACAGAAGCAGATACCGAATACGAATGGCATATTGCACCGGTTGTGGAAGGGGTGCAAGGAGAATGGACAGACTTTTTCAAATTTACTACACTTGGCTTGCCTGCACAATTGAATTTGATAGAACCTGTTGATGGAACAGTAGATTTTGACGTAAGAGGAACTTTGAACTGGTCAACTGCCGAAAATACAGATAATTACTGGGTTCAAATTTCAACAAGTGATAAATTCGAAAATCCTGAGTTCGACAGAAAAAATGCCAGCAAGCCTCCTTTGAAAATTTTCCCTAAACTTGAAGAAGGAACAAAATATTTTTGGAGGGTTGCAGGGATGAACAATGCCGGAGAAGGTCCATGGACAAACTTTTGGTCGTTTACTACTGCAGGAGATAATTCCGTTGCGGAAGAAAACGGAGTTTTATGGAATGTCTTTCCAAATCCTGCAAATGAATCTTTAAAAATTGAAATTGCAAATGAAGATGGTAACCTCAATATAACAAACTTATTCTTAACTGACTTGAGTGGAAAAACAGTTTTGGATTTATCGGCAGCACCAGTGATTGGAACTGATGTCACTTTAGAAATAGTAACGAGATATATTCCTTCGGGGACTTATTTCCTGAAAGTATTATTTGACGAGAAATCTTCAATTTATCAAGTAAAAATCCAGCATTAAGCATTTAAATATGGACTTTACTCTCGATTTTGACGGTCAAAAGATATTAATTGAAAAGGTTTATCACAGGAAAAATCAAATAAGATTAACTGTAAATAAAGATTTGCAGGTAAAAATCTTTTGCAGTAAAAGTACTCCTGATTATTTCCTGCTTGATTTCATCCGAAAGAGAGAAAAGTGGATTCAAAAACATATAGGAAAATTTCAGGAAAAGAAAGTTGTACATGAAGCACTATACACTGAAGGTTCTTCCTTCCGTTACCTTGGTAAAAAATACAGTTTACATTTCATCAACCGAGCAGAAAATTACATTGAAATCTTCGAAGATAAAATTATTATTGCATCTGCTGAGCTTATTGAAAAGGATAAAGCTGAATCTATACTGAAACATTGGCTCACTCAATCCGGGAAGAAGTATTTCCCGCCAATTGTTGATAAATATTTAGCAATGCTGAGCAAATATAATTTATCAATAGAAACGCTCTATATCCGGCCTATGACTTCACGTTGGGGAACATGCAACTTGCGGAGTAAGAAAATTACATTGAATGCACTTCTCATGCAGGAGCATCCTGACTTCATTGAATACGTTATCTTGCACGAACTGTGCCACTTGAAGCACCCCAATCACAGCAAACGATTTTACAATTTCGTAGCTGAATTTATGCCAAACTGGCAAGAAAATCGAAGATTAAGAGGGAAATGAAAATTATCGAATTTTACTTATTATAAAATAGTAAATTCTTAATTTAGTTTATAATGAATATAATAAATTTTGCTTATGAAAAGAAAATACTATTTTGCTTATATATTTTTGCTGTTCGCTGCAATTTTGGGTTGCGATAAAGGATTGGAACCTCAACCTGTGACAACGAGTTATGTGAATGGAATGATTCACTACGTTGATAATTACGATAATTGGCTGGCCGCCGATTCAATAAAGGATTTGCGTGTAGTAGCCTTCAAAAATTTCCCTCCTACAAGTGTGTTTGAGGAAGTGCTTTCAGGACGAGCTTACTTTACCAATCAATCACTGCCCACTTTTGTGGATAGTTCTGCTTTCAGTCTGGAAATAGCAGACGCACCTGCTACGATGAACTATATTGCTGTTGTGCAGCAATTTGGCGGAATAATGGACTGGCGTGTTGTTGGACTTTATTCAGTCATAAAGGATTCTGCTGCCGTTTTGGAAGTGAGGCAAGGCAAAATATACAATTTACGGATTGATGTTGACTTCAAAAATCTTCCAAAACAACCATTTTAGGAGCAGATTATGAATAATAAATTATTTTTTTTCTTAACCCTTGTTACCTTAAATATGTTGTTTTTCTGCGTAGATACATTTGCTCAAAAGGCAGATGAGAAGAAGGATTCTATTAAAACGTATTTTGGTAAAAGTATGATTATTACAGCAAATCGAAGGGTGCAGAATGTGCAGGAAATTTCCAATTCTGCTTTTATTATCGAAAAAGGGGAATTGCGTGGTGCTGACGAGAATAATTTCGAGCAAATTCTGAAGGATGTTCCCGGATTGGAAGTGTATGATGAAAATATTTCCATTCGGGGTTCCGATGGATTCGATTTTGGAATAGGTTCCCGCACATTGTTGATGTACGATGGAATACCATTAATGAGCGGAGACAATGGTGATTCAAAATTCAATCTGCTTCCATTGAGCGAAATTCAAGCTATCGACATTGTGAAGGGTGCAGGTTCGGCTCTATATGGAAGCAGTGCAATTGGAGGGGTAATAAATCTAATCAGTACTAAATTAAGCGACTGGCGGGATTATGCAGACCATCCTTTCAAAATTGATTTACAATCTTCTTTTGGATTTTATACAAGGAATAATTATGACCAGTGGAATTATGCCGATAATTTAAGTGCAAAATCCAGCAGTAATGTTACTGTATCGCATAAGACATCGAAATATGGTGCAATTTTCTCTGGAATAGTCGAGTCAGACCAATCTTACAGAGATTACGATGATTCCAAAACAGGTGGTGTGTTTGGTCAGTTTTTCCTTAATTCAAATGGAAATGAATATAATCTTTTCGGTTTATTCAATTCGACTGATAGATCTGATTGGGTTTACTGGAATAGTCTGGATAGTGCTACCATACCTCCAACTAATCTAGATAGAGACATACGTATAACCAGCAGTAAGGGTATGGTTGGTTTTACAGGTAAAAATTTTCTTTCCAGTAATACATTTCTAAACACAAAAGCTAGTTTATTTTATACTTCATTTTTCAATAATTACGATAAATCCCAGAAAGATTATAGATCATCCCAGTCAGTAAGTACGTATATTGATTTGCAGGGAACTTCACTTTTCAATTCTTCCTTTACGCTAACTTACGGCTTAACAATGCAGCAGAACAATGTTTCATCTTTTTCTTATGGTTTAAGAAATCAGAAGATATTTGCAGGGTATATGCAAATGGAGTATAATTTTTCAGAAGGATTAATTGTAAATTTAGGCGGCAGATATGATTTCGAAACTGTACGGGATGCAAACGAAAATTCGGAATTCTCTCCAAAATTAGGTTTGAATTACACCATTAACGAGAATGCTCACTTAAGAGCAGCAGTGGGCAAAGGTTTTCGTGCTCCTTCAATAGGCGAAAGATTTGCTTCAATTTCATATCAGGGTTTTGATGTTGTAGAAAATCCTTATTTGCATCCTGAATCTTCGTGGAATTTTGAGATTGGCGGGAATTTCCGATTTCTCACCCCGATTCCGATGCAAATAGATGGGACAATATTTTCCAATTATTATTCCGATTTGATTGAGCCACTCTTTACTGATGTGAATTACTCAACTATTTTATTCGATAATATCTCAAATGCAAGCATTTATGGATTTGAATTTGCTTTTACGGGATTTATCACGGAAGATATTTCCTTTTCACAAAGTTATACTTATCTTGACCCAATGGATACTGATTTAAATGAAATTTTGAAATTCCGTTCCAAGTATTTTGCGACTTCATCACTGAACTATAATTACGGAATTTTCAGAAGTACAGTTACCTATCGCTATGCAAGTAAAGTAGAAAAAATTGACGACAAATTAGTTTTGCAAGTGCAGGATGCACAAGCACGTGTACCAATGCATGTTGTGGACTTATATTTCGGTTTATCTTATAAAAACAAGCAATCTAATTTGTTCGGAATTTATTCGAATATGGATATCGGTTTGAATGTTTACAATGCCTTGAATTATTACTATACGTACATGGTGGGAAATTTGGCTCCAACGAGATTTATTGGTTTAACTATAAAAATAGGTTTTTAGGATGGATGAATATTTCAACACAAAACAACCGAAAGTAAGACAGGGCGATTCGAAAAAGGAAATTTTTGTTTTGATTTTCTTTGCCGTTATTACTAGTGTTTTGTGGCAATTTCAGATTGGAATTTATATACTTTACCCATTCACAATTCTTGGAACATGGTTTCACGAAATGTCGCATGGATTGGCTGCAATGGCACTTGGCGGAGATTTCCGTAAGTTAGAGCTCTTTTGGGATGGTTCAGGAATTGCAACTCATTCAGGCGGACTATTTTTGGGTGGTATCGGGAATGCAATTGTTGCAGCAGCAGGGCCATTGGGACCAGCAATTTTCGGCAGTATTATAATTGTTTCTACTAAGTCTCAAAAATTAACAAGGTTTTTCCTGTATTTTTTGTCAATTTTGATGTTATTAAGTGTGCTAATATGGATTAGAACCTTGTTTGGTATAATAATTATATCGTTAATGGGTATTGGTATATTTTTTGCAGCAAAAAAAATATCGGAAAATAAGCAAAAATTGTTTTTACAGTTCTTGGGGATACAGGCAATTTCAAGTATTTATCTCTCAATTGGGTATTTATATTCATCAGGAGCAGAAATTGAGGGCGCCGGATATTATTCCGATACTCAGGTAATTCAAAATAATCTGTTTTTACCATATTGGTTTTGGGCAACAGCAATTTTGATTTTTTCTGCTATAATTATGATTATAAGTTTAAGAAGTGTGTATTTAAAAGAAAAAAGTTGATGTGTTGAATTTTTTACACAATGTTTTGCATATATAAATATAATCTTTATTAAAAAGTATATATTTTTTTTAGTATTTATTAATATAAGAAACTTTTTTGCTAATTTTAGAAATTGGAATTTTGTAAAATATAAAAACTTTATAAGAAAATTAAAAAATTTATAAATTCAAGGTATAATATGAGAAGTTTATTAACCAAAACAAGTATGATTTTATTGATAGCTATTGCGTTTTCATTCAGCGCATTTGCTCAATATAGTCCTACAAAACTGATGTATAGCGGGGTAAGCCCTGCTGACCCTGTAACAAATTGTCCTTTTGCAATAACAATTAATGCAACTGACAATAGCGGTGTTCCTCAAGATGTTGATACAGACACTGAAGTTGCAATTTTGCAATACTGGGGAAATGGTACATTGGCTGGTACTTTCGTGCAAACAATGTATGCCGGAACTCACTCAGTAACTTTCGATGATATCACTTATACTGCAGTCGAAGGTGTTTTGATTAAGTTCCAACCTATCTCAGGAATGGCTTTAGATAGCAGCAAACAAATTGTAAACATTAAGCAAGGTCCTGTTACAGCTAAAATCTTGGATGTTTACAACAAAGCATATGTGAACGTTACTAATCACACTTTCACTGTTCGGGCTTTGAATTCAGATGGTAATCCAAATATGTATTATGACGGTTATGATGTTGAATTAAAAATGGTTTCAGGACCTGGTAATTTCGTTGGGACAACAGTTGAAACAGCAATGAATGGTGTTGCAATATTCGATAATCTTGCATTCGATACTCCCGGTAATTACGTTTTCACTGCAACTGTTCCCGGCTTAGCTGATCCAATGTCAGTTACCGTAATGGTATATGCAGTACCAACTTTCACAGAATTAATTGTTCCTCAGTACATCAAAGGCGTTGGAACTTATCCAGGTAACGGAAGAACTCCGCAATATGCTTTAGTACGTTTTTCAAACTTACAGGCAAATACTGAATATTCTTTCATTACTACAGGTATGGATGTAGCTGATGTTCCAACTTCTTATGTTGGAGCAGGTAACAACTTCTTCTACGATTACACTAATGACTCTTATACTTATAATTCATCAATGGGTAATTTGAATAATGCAAGTACTCGTTCTACATTCAAAACCGGTAGCGGCCAAACAACAAAAGATATTTGGGTGAATTTGGTTCCTACTTCAGATTCGAAATTTGATGAAGGAAATTCTGTTGTTTGGTGTGTTTATTTAGGCAATGAATTTGGTGATCAAATAAGCCGTAATACTACAACTAACACTTCCTTCTCCATTAAATACGGAACAAGTACAAATGATGCAACAGGACTTTATGATTACAATTCAAGAGTAACTGAAAAACATTATTTGGTATTCAAAGACATGTACGGTGTTACTCTCACAGCCGCAATCGTTCAAGATGACGGTGCTTATTTAGGTCAGGGTCCTTATTTTTATTCCGAAATAGATAATTCAGAAACAGGCTGGGGAACATTCCTTCCAAATAACTTGTCTTCCGGTTTGGGTTCAATCGTAGAATACGATAAAAATGGTCAGGAACTTTATACTTGGACAGATACTGATGGAATCTGGGCTGGTGTGAATACAATCAATCCTTATAAAGGAGCAACAGGTATTAACTTCCAAACTCCTCATGTTACTTTCAGCAATCTTACTTCAGGTCAGTCACTTTGCAATGAAGGCTCATTTGATTTCGTTTGGGATTATAGTGGCGTATCTACATTAACAATTCAAGTATCAGTAGATTTGGGAGAAACATGGACAACAATCGTTGCCGGTTATCCAGCAGCTGAAGGTCACTATAATTGGTTAATCCAAAGAACTACTTATTCCGATAAAGAATTGATGTTCAGAATTTATTCTGACGAACATCCTGAAGTTAATGAATATTTAGATGGAGTAAACATTTTCGATACTCCTGAAATTGACCATTTCTCGAAAGGCGAAGTTTATTGCATTGGTACTGAAGTTACAATTGAAGTTGTTGCTGAAGGTACAGGAATCCAATATCAATGGTATCGTGACGGCGTATTAATGCCTGGCGAAAACTTGCCATATTTGTATTGGGAAAGCATTTCTTACTCGAACACAGGTATTTACCATTGTGTTATTACCGGTGGCGCAGGTTGTGCTGATGTAGAAACTGATGGTATCGTTGTTTATGTTGCTCGTGAAACTGCAATTGCTAAACAACCACAAGCAATGTTTGTGAATCTGGGTGCTTCGGCATTCTTAGAAGTTGACCCTGCTGCCAACGGAATTCCAGTTGAATATAAATATTATTACCAATGGTATGCTAATGGTATTGCAATGGTTGATGATGCCAGAATTCAAGGTACAAACTCACGTAAACTTATTTTCAACAGTACAGTTTTCGCTGATTTGAATAAAGAATATTCCTGTAAAGTTTCTGCTTTGTGTGGTATTGCATATTCAGATACAGTTTCATTAGTTCAGACAGATATTTCTATTGTTACTCAACCACAGGATCAGCGTTTCTGTGCAGGCGAAGATGTTACATTTAATGCAACAGTTCAGAACAATAAGAATTTGGATGTGAAATATTTCTGGTACAAAGGTCAAAACAGATTAGTTAATTTGAATAATAAGATTTCAGGTGCTAATACAACTACTTTGACAATTTACAATATCCAGGAATCAGATATGGGTTCATATTCACTGGTTGTTGAAATTATTGGCGAAACATATAATTATAAGTCAATGTCAGCATTCTTGTTTGTTGTAACTCCTCCTGTGATTACATTCCAATCTGAAGATTTGACAATTGAAGAAAATTCTCCAATTAACTTGGAAGTTAAATACAGAACTACTACAACTCAAAACTTAATCAGCTGGAAGAAAGACGGTGCAGATTTAGGTGTTTCAACTGCACAGTATTACAAGGCTAGTGCTTCAACTGACGATGCCGGATATTACATTTGTACAATCCAAAATGAATGCGGTATAGCTGAATCTAATCCGATTAAAGTGAACGTAACTATTCCAGGAATTACTGGCGTAGAAGAAGTTGTGGCTGGTGAAGTATTGCTTTCGGCACCACAACCTAATCCAGCTTCAGATTTTGCTCAAATCAGCTATAATTTGCCTGCTCAAACTGCAGTAACATTTACTGTAACTGATATGTTCGGCAAAACAATTGCTACATTCGAACAAAACGAAATGAATGCAGGTGTTTACCAATTTAATTTGAATGTTAAAGATTTGAATATCACTTCCGGTATTTACTTCATTAACCTAAGAACTAACTTTGGTATTACTTCACAGAAATTAATCGTTCTCGAATAATATTAACTTATTCATAAAATTGAAGCCGTCCTTTTTGGGGCGGCTTTTTTTTTGAGGTTCTTACATTTTTTTTCCTTAAATTAGTAATCTTTAAAATTTACAAATCATTAATTAAAATATAATGGAGAAATAATGGAATTACAAAAAATTCAGGCAAGTTTGCAGGAAATGAATTTGGACGGTTGGCTTTTTTACGATTTTCATAACCGTGATGCCATTGCTGCAAGAATTCTAAATATCAATAAAAATAAGTTTGCTTCTCGCAGATGGTTTTACTTTATCCCAGCTGTTGGGACACCGGTTAAATTAGTTCACAGAATCGAAACAGCACAATTGGATCATTTGCCAGGTGATAAATTAATCTATTTGCCATGGCAGGAACAGCATGCAAATATTCAGAAAATGCTCGGTTCAGCAAAGAAAGTTGCAATGCAGTACTCACCTAACAATAATATACCTTATGTATCAATTGTTGATGGCGGAACAGTCGAATTAATTCGCAGTTTTGGAGTTGAAGTTATTTCAAGTGCAGATTTAGTTAGTCAATTTGAATCATATCTGACTGAAGAAGACCGCTTGTCGCACTTCGAAGCAGGCGACATTATGCAGATGGTGAAAAATGAAGCATTCGCAGAAATCGCAAGAAGAATCAAATCAGGAAATAATCCTACTGAATACGAAATTCAGAAATATATGCAAAATATGATGCGTACAAATGGAATGACTTTTATGGACGGACCAATTGTCGCAGTGAACGAACACGCAGCAGACCCACACTTCGAACCAACTGCCGAAAATACTTTCATTATGAAGGAAGGTGATTTGGTGCTTATTGATTTATGGGCAAAATTGGATAGAGAAAGAAGCTGTTATTATGATATTACCTGGATGGGATATATTGGAACAGAAGTCCCCGAAAAAATCACTAATATCCTGCAGATTGCTTTCAATGCACGTGATGCCGCATACAATTATGTAAGTGATAAATTCGCAGCCGGAGAAGATGTACGTGGATGTGATGTTGATGATGTTTGCCGTAAAGTGATTGTAGACGCTGGTTACGGACATGCTTTCACTCACCGCACCGGTCATAATATTGCTGAAGAAGTTCATGGAAACGGCACCCATATTGACAATCTGGAAACAATGGACGAAAGATTTATCATCAAAGGTTCCTGCTTCTCTATCGAACCCGGAATATACCTGAAAGACGAAAAAATAGGTTTCCGCACAGAAATTGACGTATTCATCGATGACAATGGCAAAGCACACGTTGCTGGTGATGTTCAGAGAGAAATTATAAAAATTATGAATTTGTAAAAACTTTAAAATTTATTTTGAATAAGTCTTTTTTTAGTATGAAAGCAGCGATAGTGAAAGTGACAGGGGAGGCTTTCATTCCTGTGCATGCAGGAAGCTGGAAAGTTCGTAGAGACGTAGCTTAGCTACGTCTTTTTTTTTGTATTGTATGAAATGTTACACTCACCTAAATAATTAATTTTTGCTAATAATTCACCTTTTTTCATATATATTTTGTAAATTGTTTTTAACTTTTAAAGTATATTTATAAAAGATGAAAAACAAAAGTGTCTAACTTACTTAAAATATTACCGGTAGTTAATTCCAAATTGGGCGTAAGATGGGCTTTATGGCTTTATGGCTTTATGGCTTTATGGCTTTATGGCT
>MHAC01000067.1:0-9207 GCA_001804565.1 Ignavibacteria bacterium GWF2_33_9
GTAAAATTTTGTGATTTTGGCGGGGGAAGCATCTTCGGGTATGAAAACTGCAACCCAATCCTTTTGAACAAATCGTGCCTCTGCTCCGACAGCATCAGCTAAACTACCTGTTCCGGATTCATAAAAAGTTACACAAGTAAGAATATGATAAGAAAAATCTTGAAAAAAGGTATAGTCAAAATTCAAATATCCCGAGGGAGTTTCTGATTCAGTGTATAATGAACCATCAATATAAAACTGTACCAGATAAATATCAGATGAATCAGAATTTATTGACCAGTAATTGCTCGATGTATGAAAGTAAACAGTATCTGCATCAAAATCAAGTGAAGAAGAAAAGTTTGGAGTTTGTATATTTTGGTCAACTTCAACGAAATACGTGCCATTATCTTTATATTCGCAACTTGTGAAATATAAAAGGAAAATTATAGATGAAATTAAAGTATAAAATATTTGTTTCTTCATTTTGATCAACTCAAAAAAAGCAAATTAAAAAAATCTAAAGAAATATACATTTAAAGTATAAACTTTGGCTGATTTTCTGAATTATCTTAATTTAGTAACTTTTCTAATTAACTATTTCAAAAAGTTAGACATAAGTATTGAAAAAGTTCCATTTACACTAATACCGGTAAAATATGAAAGTAATTTCCAATATTGTTCAGGTAGTCATATTTTCTTTTTTTCCTGAGGAAAATCAATATAAAATTTTATTGATGAAAAGAGCACCTAATGAGGATGTGTATCCAAATTTATGGCAAATATGTACCGGCACATCCGAAGAAGGTGAAACGGCTTTGCAGACTGCATTGAGGGAATTAAGGGAAGAAGCCGGGATTACAGATTATTTGAATCTTTGGAGTGTACCGAAAGTTCCAAGTTATTACAGTATTCGTCAGGATGCAGTATGCTTTTCGCCTGTGTTTGCTATTGAAATTGAGAACAATACAGATATAATCCTTTCCCATGAACATTCTGATTTTGGCTGGTACACTTTCGATGAAGCAGAAAAAAATACTTTTGTACCGTCCTATCACGAATCAATAGACTTTGTGAAACGTTATATTATTGATAATGAAATGAATCATATTTTTATGATCAAAGGAAAAAAGTAAATGATAAGAAAAGATGAAGTAGCAGCAGTATTAGTTACTTTCAACAGATTGGAATTACTCAAGAAAGTATTTAATGCTTTGCAAAATCAGACAAAGAAAATAGATAGGATTTTTATAGTAAATAATGGTTCTACTGATGGTACTTCGGAATGGCTGGAAAGACAATCGAATATTGAAATAATCACGCAGTCTAACAGCGGTAGTTCCGGTGGACAGTCAAGAGGTTTTCGGGCAGCATTCGAAGCAGGATATGAATGGGTTTGGGAAATGGATGATGATGTTGTCCCACGCCCTACTTGTCTGGAGGAACTTTATTCAGAAAGAAAAGAAAATCAGGTATATTCACCACTGCGTTATTCAGCAGAAGGCGGAGTATTTTACAATGACACTTTGGAATTTAATTTATCCAATCCTTTCAAAGGATTTTGGAAGGGAATAGTGACCGAAAAGCATGTGAGTGATAAATACATTCCCTGCATTGGAATTACTTTTGAAGGAGCATTTTTTCATCGGAGTTTAATTGAAAAAATAGGTTATCCCGAAAAACATATATTTATATACGGTGATGATAGCGAATTCTTTATTCGAGCTGCAAAAGCAGGTTATGAAATAGGGATTCTTACTGCTGCTAAATCAGATAGAATGCTGCCTTACAAAATGGAAGAACAGATACACACCCCAAAATTATATTACATTATTCGTAATCAGATTTTGATTGACAGACTTCACGGTAATATTCTAGTGAAATACATAAGACCATTGATATATCTCGGGAAATGGCTGCTTCGTTCCAATTCAGCTGACGACAGGAAAAACACAATTAAAGCATTCAAAGACGGCTGGAATTACAAGCCGGAATATCATTAAAAAATTCAATTAAATTGATAAAAATAGAAAAAGACATAAATAACATAACAGGTAAATCCAAAAAGAAAGTCTATTTTGAGACATTCGGGTGTAAAGTAAATTATGCGGAAACTTCCCGTTTGATTGATGAATTTGCCAAAATTGAAACTCTTCAATCGGAAAGTTTGGAAGATGCAGATATTTTGGTGATTAACACCTGTTCTGTAACTAAAAAGGCAGATGCTGACGCACGCAAGGCGATTCGCCATGCACTGAGGAAAAACCCCGATTTATTTGTTATCGTCACAGGCTGCACTGCCGAAGTAAATCCTGAACAATTCACACATATAGAGGGTGTGGATATAGTGATGGGAAATAGTGCAAAATTCGAATTAATGCAAATCTCCCAAAATTTTCAAAAACTGGAAGAACCATTAATTCTTGAACCTGAAAACACAGGTACTGTGTTCGAATACGCATATTCAAGCGAAGTGGATTCCCGAACAAGAGCTGTTCTGAAAATTCAAGATGGATGTGAATATAAATGTACATATTGCATAATTCCTCAAGCAAGAGGATTTTTCCGTTCTATGCCATTTAACCAAATCTTACCTGCCCTCAGAGATTTGGAAAGCAGAGGGTATTTGGAAGCTGTTTTGGTTGGTATTAATCTTTCAGAATACAATTTCGAGGGCAAACGATTCAAAGATGTACTGCGTATGATTGCTGAATCGGATTTAGAAATACGTGTCAGGATTTCATCAATTGAACCGAATATTTTAGATGAAGAAATAATCAAAATTGTGAAAGATTCTAAAAATATTTGTCATCATTTCCATATTCCACTTCAAAGTGGTTCTAATAGAGTTTTGAAGTCAATGCAAAGAAGATATTTGCGAGAACATTTTATGGAGAAAATTTTGATGATAAACCGTGAAATTCCTGATGCCTCTATTGGAATTGACATTATCACAGGATTTCCTGGAGAAACAAGTGATAATTTTCAGGAAACCATTGATTTACTTCAAAATTTTAATTTTTCGTATTTGCACGCTTTTTCATATTCAGAAAGAGAAAATACACCTGCTGCAACGATGAAAAACAAAGTTGACGAAAAAGTTAAAAAGGAAAGAACCCGCAAATTGATAAAACTTTCAAATATTGCCGCAGAAAAATTTTATCTGTCACAAATCGGCCAAGTTAGGGATGTAATTTTCGAAAAAGAAATCGAAGGTTCAGAAAATAGTAATTATCGTAGATTTATTGGTCACACAGATAATTATATTTCGGTCTTTGTTGATTCCAAAAATGAGTTAATTAAATCGAAAATGAAAATTAGATTAATAAAATTCATAAATGAAAAAATTTATGGAGAAATATTTCAGCCGTAACTCATTAATATTATGATTACTTAAAAAATATTTCAAAAAAAATTAAAAAAACGTGGTACAAAATTCAATTTGATTTGTTTATTAAATAAAGTAAAAAGCAAATTGCGGAAAACTAATGCAATTTGGAGATAGATTTAATTTGAAATAAAAAAGTGCAAAAAGAAAATTGTCTTGAAAATGTGTTGAAAAAACTTGACAATATGCACAGATAAACTGACAATTATACTCCTTAAATATATATTATAGGAATATAATAAAAAAGTGCAAAAAAATCTTTTGTCATAAAATTTATTATTCTTAAATTACGATTTTTATGTAAATCAAATTTAAATAATAATATAATAAGTATAAGAAATGGAAATAACAGGTAAAAAAGTACTAATTTTAGGTGGATTCGGGCTCGTTGGTTCGGCGATTAGCCATGAACTAATGAAGCATTCACCTAGTGAAATCATAATTTCCTCTCTCAGAAAATACGAGGCAGAAGATGCAGTTGCCGAATTAGAAAAGTCGTATTCACATACAGGAACTAAATTCACTGCACGCTGGGGAAATATATTTGCTCGTACAGAATGGAAAGACACAGATTGGGCAAACGTTATCAATGATAATCATAATCGTAAAGAATTTATTGCTGATATATTTCTCGATTTGGATGATGCAGTCCTGAATAGAATGTTCTTATACAATTTAATCACAGAATTCAAACCTGAAATCGTGATTGATTGTATAAATACTGCAACAGGAATTGCATATTTGGATATATACAGTACAACTGCAAAAGCCCTCGCACAAATGAAAGAAGGCAATGCAGATATTGAAATTATGGAAAAAATAATTGCAAGTACGTATATTCCTCAATTAATCCGCCATGTGCAAGTTTTGCAAAAAGCACTTCTAGAAAGTAATACAAAGATGTACTTTAAAGTTGGAACAGCAGGAACTGGCGGGATGGGATTTAATATTCCATATACTCATTCAGAAGAAAGACCTTCGAGAGTATTAATGTCCAAAACAGCGGTAGCAGGTGCTCAAACACTATTACTCTTTATTTTGGCAAGAACTCCAAACGGACCTTTTGTGAAGGAAATTAAGCCTACAGCTGCAATTGCATGGAAGAAGATTACTTATGGTGAAGTAAAACGCCGTGGTCAGGCAATTGATTTGGTTGATATGAAATTAGAAAATGCTTTAAATGCAAGTGGAGATATGGTATTCAATGATTTCCAGAATATCGAAGATTTGAATGACACTTTCAAAGCTGTATTCATTGATACAGGCGAAAATGGTACTTTCTCACGTGCTGAATTCGAAACAATAAGTTCATTAGGTCAAATGGAAATTGTAACACCTGAAGAAATTGCAACATATTTGGTACATGAAATTAATTCCGGGAATACTGGACGTGATGTGATTAATGCTCTTGATGCCGCAACATTGGGACCAACATATAGGGGTGGTTTGCTTCGCAGCAGTGCCCTTGAAAAATTACGTAAACTGGAAGGCAGCACAAATTCCGAAAGTATTGCATTCGAACTCCTCGGACCACCAAGACTTTCCAAACTATTGTTTGAAGCAAATTTAATAAAGAAAATTACAGGTTCGATGCATAAATTCTTAGAAACTTCTTCTGCTGAAATTTCAAGGTTAACAGAAGAAGAATTGAAGAATAATGAACTTCTCCGCTCTCAAATGCTTTCAATTGGTTTAGTTGTTTTGCTGAGTGATGGAGTGAAATATATACGAGGTAAAGAAGTAAAAATTCCTGTTCATAAAGCAGAGTTATCTTTGCCATTGACTAAAGAAAATATTGATAAGTGGTGTTATGAAGGCTGGATTGATTTAAGACCGGAAAACTTTGACGAGTGGAAGAGAATCATTCGTGCAATAATTAGTCAATCCGAACAATATCCACTTGACGATACAAGTTCAAGATATACATACACACAAGATTACTGGGATAATTTCGAAACTTTTAACGAAGGTAAGATTGTTGGATGGATATTTGAATACGAAGATAAAGGTTGGAGATTCAAAAGATAAAAAATTATAAAAAACAAAATAATTTGTTTATTATAAGAAAAATTTTATTTAATTTGTAGTTTCAATAATGACAAAAACTAATAAATATAATATAATTAATAATTGTTTTACAAAATTAATGGGCATTTCAATGAAGAAGTTATTTCTACTTCTGTTAATGGTCGCTGTTGCAACAACTGCATTTGCAGCTGATAAAAATCAGAAAGACCAAATTTTGCATAAGAGTTTAATTGGGGAACCCCCACAATTTCTCCCAACGCAAACATCTTTCCCTGCTCCTTTTTCTGAATTGTCACAGCCAAGAACAGCTGCAACAATTTCGACGGGGTATTTCTGGGTTGATTCCGATGAAACAATCCCTGCACAATTCAAGAATTCTAATGGTACATCCAAATGGGATATCTTGCAATCATACACTGATACCAACGTACAACCTGGTACTTGGACACGTATTTTGCCTGGACCAAGAATTTTACCTAAGACATTCTGGGAAGAATACAAAGACGATGGTTTACCATTCTTCAGAAATCCAGCAGATGCAAACAACCAGTTGGTTAATTTTTATGATCACAACGTAGTAGGTGACGGAGCTTTGGATAGTGTTGATGATGCGATTGCTGGTCCAATGCCAATTTCTATTGCCGGTGGTTTCTTCTTTAATGGTATTCGTTATGATAGTTTTTACATTTCAACAAATGGTGTAATTGCTTTAACAAACAGAAGATATTTTTATGATAACCAGGGTAATCGTATTGTGCCAACTGGTGCAATGAGTGCTTACGACCCTCAATCAATGGATTGGTTTGTAACAGCAAATGATCCACTTATCGGATGTTCACGCTGCCGTTCCTTCGAAGATAATGGCGGCGGATTCGGTACCGGTGATGGTGTTCGTGATGACTTTGGTTATGTACACTCAGTTTTAGGTTTACAGCCAAATGCAGTAACGACAACACCTCCAACAAGCGGTGCAAATTTCCGCTTGGATGGTATTCGTTCCAGAGGAACCAGCTTTAATGCATTGTCAGCAAATTTGAAACAAGCTTTGATTGCCTTTGCTTGGGGTGATATGCAGATGTCTCAGTACAATCCGACATTGAAGCTAACTGACGGATATGCAAAAGCATATTTCAAAAGATCTATCAATTCAGATAAATTAATTATTGCTATTTATAATATGGCAATAGTTCGTACTGTTAATTTGACTCAATCCGGTAATCAGGATTTGAAATATGATAAACGTCCAATACAAGATGAGGACTTTGTCTCTTTAGATGCACAAATAGTATTAAACGGAAAAGATAGTAGTGTCACTATTATATACAAACGTGTTGCCGATATCTTAACATTTGCATTTTACCCTGATTACGCATACCAGGCAATCAGACGTAATTCAATTTGCGGTGTTGCCGGTTGGGCTCGTCACGTGAATTATCCAATTGGTGCTCCTGCTCCAAATGAAGGTGATGCAACAAATTATCCGCCAAAGAATCCAACACCTGAATATTTCTATCCATATGCAACTCCTGCACAAAATGGCGAATATCAACAGTATACTGTTTATTTCGATAAATACAGATTGAGTGGATTAGCTGATGAAAACTTAAAAGTTCCTACAACAGGTACTAGAGTAATGTTCAAACAATGGAAGAACGTTCTTCGTGCACCATCAATTCAGTATTATGTAAGAGAAACAAAAGATCTTACAGTTCCATTGGAAAACTTCCCTGTAAAAGTTGCTGATCCAACAGACTATGAATTAATGGCAGGTATGCCAAGAATTGGAGCTATTCAGCCTGTTGCTTTGGTTCAGAACCTTACTAATGATGTTCAAGGTCCAAATGGCGTAAACTTTACACCACAAGAATTGAACTTCCAGGTTCGTTTCAAAATTCAAAATCAGGTAACACAAAAGGTTGTTTATAACCGATTAGTACCAATTGACAAACCTTGTTTGAGTGCTACATCAAGTGGAAACTCTGATTTGATTTATCAAAATTGTAAAGATCCATTAGTACGTGTTTGGTTATGCCAATCAGTAACTAAAAACGGTGCAATTTACAATGCAACTCCAAACACTAACTTTGATGGAACAGGATACACTGGTATTCCACCATATAAATTCGTTCAAGTATACTTCCCTCCATTCGAACCAAATGAATTTATTCCTTCTCATATTGGTCGTATGAAGGCATTTGTAACAGCAGAACCTTATACTCCGGATGGAGAATCATTAGGTGATGCTTGGCCATTCGATGATGAATCAAGTGTAAACTTGTTTGTAATGCGTCGCTTGCCACACTTCAACGATGACGTAACTGAATTCCACAATATTCCTGAAGTTGGTGTGAATATGCCATCAGTATGGAAATGGGTAAATATTGAAGGTGAAGTTGTTAACGGAGAATCTGTTTCAGAATCACCATTACCTCCAAGAGGTCGTTATAATGCTTCTTATGATGCAAAATTCGATCAATACGGTAATATTATCGACAGAACTTTCTCAAGTATTGCAATAGAATCACCTGCAATTAAGTTGAATCGTATTAAATTAAGTGGAGCTGAACCAAATCCTGCTGCTATTGCTGGTCGTGCCGGTAATGGTGACGAACTCCGTTCATTCCCAATTGATATGACCGGTGTTTACAATGCAGTATTGTCTGTTTCAATTCAAAGAACACTAAAACAACAAGATTGGCCAAGAGGTTGGTCAGATCAAGTTATGGTTGGTCCTGAACCAAGAGTTATTGTTGGTGGAAAATGGAATGCACCTTATACTAATGGAAATTCAGTATGTGCTAATCCAGATGAAATAGCAGTAGAAATTGCATTACCATCAGATGATGGATTGAATGATATCACAAATCTTCCTGATACACGTTGGTCAATTCACCCACGTCGTTTCGGTATGACTCCTGTTGGTTCTGGCTCTATTGCGAAAAACCCTGCAATCACTGTTCTCGGTGGTGGTGGTTATCGTGTTGGTTTCTTAGAAACAGATAAGGACTCTTCATTAACAAAAGAAGATTTAACAGGTTTAGGTAAATTTAATGGCTTGCGACCAAGTATTTTTGATGATGGTGTTGACCATCAGTTCAAAAAATACTTTGCTACAATTCCTGATACATTTATCAGATATAAAAACGAAGGCGCTAAAAACTTCCGTTTCCGTATTAAAGTATTCTCAAGCAACGATAAGAAAGGTTGTGCAATGATTACTTTGAATGATGATACTGATGATTGGATAATTGACAACGTTAGTATTACTGTTCCTAAAGAAGTTCCGGATATTGAAGTAAGTGCAATCACTTTGGATTGGCCATATACAATGGCTCCTGCTTCACAAGCAACAAGTATTCCTATTACAGTTTCTTTGAGTAACAACTCCTCTAGAAACGCTCCAAGTATGTCTGTGAAAGTAAAAATTTACAGAACTGACAAATTCGGTACACCGGAAAAAGATCCTATTTACTGTCGTACTGAAAACATCTCCAATTTGAATGGCGGTCGTCAGTTGAATGTAAATATGCCTGCTTGGAATGCTCGTAAGAGCCAAATTGCTGAAGTTGGTAATTATTTGATTGAATCAATGGTTGTGATGGCAGAAAAAGACTTAAATACTATTAACGATACTAACTATACTTCAGTATCATTAAGATTTGGTAATGAATTCGCTTATGATCCAATAGTACAAAAACCATTAAGTAATGTTGGCCAGTTTACAGGAATTGGCGGACGTGGTTTGAACTTCTTTGCTTCTAACTTCACAGGTGGTAATGGTTGGCCTGCATGGAATGCAGTAGAAGATGCAG
>MHAC01000067.1:9252-23757 GCA_001804565.1 Ignavibacteria bacterium GWF2_33_9
GGTTATAGTACATTCTTTACAGGTCTTTCACAGTCACCTGAACCAATTCAGGTATTCGTTGTGAAAGATAAAGGCGGTATCCCAGGAGATATGGGCGACATCGTTGCCGGTACTTGGTATGCAACTACACGTGGTTATAACAATATCCTCGGCTTCGAAACTTATGTTACTTTACCAATTGCTCCAGTTGAATTGGCTCCAGGAACTTATTGGCTTTCAATTTCACAGTTGGGTGAATATGGTTTGAACTTAGGTGCTACTGCTGCTCGTATGGGTATGAGAACTATGAACACATTCGTTGCTCTTAACGGAAAATACGGTGATGAAGGTAACACATTCTTATTAGACAGGAACTTCAGAGTAAGAAGTTTGCAAGGTAATATGGTAAATGATAACTTCTTCGCTTACGAAAATGTTAGATTCTCAGGTAACTGGGTACAGTTCTCACCACCACTTGGTAACTCTGCTTATCCTCATGGTTTCCATTATGGTATCAATGCAATTGACCAATGTACTCAAACTTTGCAACAAGGTTCATGGTTGCCAATGCACCGTCCATACTTCGGACCTCGTACATACGGTGAAGAAGCAGATGTTTACCAATGGTGTTCAGATGACTTACCAATCGAACTTACATACTTTGATGCAGAACTTCGTAATTCAGGTGTAGATTTGCTTTGGGAAACTTCTTCCGAAACAAATAATCACGGATTCTATATTGAAAAACGTGAAGGAACTGAAGAAGGTACTGCTTGGTCAACTATCGGATTCAAAGAAGGTAATGGAACAACTGCTATTGCACATCGTTATACATACTTCGATGGTGATGTTGTTGCTAACCATACTTATCAATATCGTTTACGTCAAGTTGACAATGATGGTACACAATCATGTGGACTTTCAGAAGTTAAAACTGTTAAATTCGGTGAAGTTAATTCTATCAGCTTAGAACAAAATTCACCAAACCCATTCAATGGCGCTACTTCAATCACATTTACTTTACCAACTCGTAACTTTACTACTTTGGAAGTTATCAATGTTTATGGTAATGTGGTGAAAACATTAGTTGCCGGTGAATTGGCAGGCGATTCTCATACATATATCTGGGACGGCACTAATGATGCCAACCAATATGTTGCTAATGGCACTTATATTTATCGTTTGACTTCAGGTTCACAAATTCTTACAGGTAAGATGACTCTCGTGAAATAATCTCACTTGTAAAGTGTTTAACTATAAAACTCCCTGTCAACATTTTGTAGGCAGGGAGTTTTTCTTTTAATCTCAAAAGGGTGATATATAAAAATGGCAGAAACAATTTTTAAAAAAATCATAGACAGAGTAATACCGGCAGCAATCGTTTACGAAGATGATTTGATGATTGCAATAAATGACATTGACCCAAAAGCTCCTACTCATATTCTGATAATTCCTAAAAAGGAGATCGCAACAATTAATGATGTGCAGGAAAATGATGCTGAATTAATTGGAAAAATGATACTAAGGGCAAAAAATATTGCAATTGAACAAGGATTTTCAGAAGATGGTTACAGACTCGTATTTAACGTGAATGAAGGAGGCGGACAAGCAGTTTTCCATATTCATTTGCATTTATTAGGCGGTAGAAAATTCACATGGCCTCCGGGTTGATGTGTAATAATACATATTTTTTCTTAAATTGCATGTTTATTGAGATGTAAAATGAGAAAAGCGAATTTTGATAATGATGTAAAGAATTTTGTAAAAATATTTGATGCAGAAATTGAATCGCTGATTTTGGCTAAATCCAAAGTTAGCGATAATTATATATTGGCAGCTGAATGTATAGCTAAGTCTAATAAAGTTGTTCTTTCAGGAATTGGGAAATCTGGTATTATTGCAAAGAAAATTGCAGCAACTCTTTCGAGTTATAATATTTCCTCAGTATTTTTGCATCCTGTGGAAGCATTGCACGGTGACATTGGTATTCTTCAGGAAAATGACGTTGTTATGCTGTTATCCAAAAGCGGCACAACAGATGAAATTATTCGATTAATACCTTATATTAAAAATCGTAATGCGAAAATAATTTCAATTGTTACTAAAGTAAATTCATTTCTTGCACGTAATTCCGATATTGTACTAGAAGCCGCTATTACTCATGAAGCCTGTCCTTTTAATTTAGCTCCAACTTCAAGTACAACGGTGAGCCTTGCAATAGGAGATTCCATTGCAATTGTTGCATCCCAAATTAAGAATTTCTCACTAACAGATTTTTCCAAAACTCATCCACTTGGTACTATTGGACAAAAAATTAGTTTGAAAGTATCCGATTTAATGATTTCTGGTAAAGATCTGCCTTATATAGTTGATGATACTTCATTTAGAGAACTTATAATCAAAATATCTAAATATGCTATGGGTTGCATTGTGATTGTTGATAATAAGTTTAATTTGCTTGGAATTGTAACTGATGGCGATATACGCAGGGCTCTGCAATCAGAAAAAGACATAAATACTTTGAATGCCAGTGATATAATGACTCAAAAACCTGTTACGGTCCATTCAGATGCATATGTGGAAGTTGCGATTGCTTTGATGGAAAGCAGGGAAAGTCAGATTAATTCACTTGTTGTAACCGATAGAAAGGAAAAAGTTGTCGGTATAATTCGTCTGCACGATATTATCCGAAGAGGTATTTAATTGTTTATGGTGAATCTGGCTTTTTAATTTCTCTGTTAAATTCATCGAAATCACTTGGTTCGATAAAACGGAATTCCGGTTCGTCCTTTTTCTCTCTTTTACGGTAAGTACTGCGAATTGAATCAATTCTTCTTGAATTATTGTTGATGATTTTATCTGCTGTAACTATTACGTCCTTTGCGACATAACCTGCCGGAGCGAATGATTCAAGTAATTTATCATTCAAATATAGTTTAATTTTTCCTGCATTTCCATGAGTGATTTTGAATTCCTTTACCGCAGACCATTCATATGTTTGGGAGGGGATCAGAGAAAGTTGTACTCGGTCATTATCATCAATCAGCATACTGAACCAAACTGTATCGGAAACAGTTACCTTAAGATATAAACTATCTGAATGTTTGAAGAAATCAAATAAGCTTTTATCGGAATTATCTTCACCGATGCTCATCGAATTACTGCTATCTGCTGTCAAATCGGGTGGTTCAATTTCATAAGGATCGGAATTAGGCCAAAAAATTATGATTAAAATTAACAAAAGAAACGCTATAATCGAAGTATATATAACGAGATTCATATTTAACTTAGGTTTCTTTTTATAAAATCTGGACAATGTGTTTTTAGCAGGGATTGGTTTGATAGATTTGAGATTATCACGTGATATCGGTTCAGGCATTTCATCTGAAATTGAGATTACTTTCTTAGGTTGAGTATCTTTAATTATTTCTGGATTGTCATTTGCATCTGATTCATCGATTTCCGGAACTACTTCATTATTTTGCCAGCTGAATTTCTTTTGAGAAGAAGAAGTTTCAATTTCAGCAGTTTTTTTAATGGATTTACTACCTTTACTTTTACCTTTATTTCCTGATTTCTTTATAATTATCTTTTCTGAAATGGTATCAATAATTCCGGGCTTTTCAAATTTTTCCTTAGTAGTATCTGTTGGAACGTCTTTCTGATTTTGACTTGAAGATATTTCCTGATATGCTTTCAGGAATTCAGGATTATTACTGATTTTAAGTTCCTTTGCTATACTTCGAATATAAGCACGGAGATAAAGTTCCTGAAATTCCTCGAAATTCCCTTTTTCGAGATTTTCAATAACTACTTTACGAATTTTTGTTTTATCGCTTAGTTCTTCAATAGAAAGATTACTCTTTTTTCTTGCATTTTTCAGTATGTGAGAAATATTTGCCATTCGGTATATTGAGATATTTCAGTATTTTTATGTAATTTTGAAAAAAAGATAAATTAAGTGAAATATAAATATATAATTTTTTTCCTAATATTATTATTAAATAAATCAGTTTTGTTAGGAACTGAAATAGAGATAAATAACAAAATTAACATTTTTGCTTATAACTTCAATAGAATAAGCAATAATTTACACAAAATTGACGATTATCTTGCTATAAATGATATAAATACAAATATTTCCGATGATAATTTTGCATTTTTTGCTGCACATTTGAATGACTCCAAGTCAGAAAATGATGAAGTTTATGCGAATGAAAATGGTTGGGGTATAGACCTGAAGTACCCGCCTGAGGATTATGTCCCGTTTGAGCAATTTACTTATGCAGACGACCCACGTTACACATTTGACGGAGACCCACCTCTTTTGAAATCTCATATAAATTATTGGAATGCAGCTGCAGTTTTTGCTTCTTATTCTGCAATATTTTATGTTCAGCATTCAATGCAGCAGAGTACTATTTGGAAAGATGTTGGTACTTTCCAAATTCAGGAAGATATCCAATATGCCCTTTGGGTTGATAAATTCGGTCATTTTTATGGCGGATATTCCACAGGATATCTGCTATCGGAAATGCTGCAGCTTTCGGGATTCAGCTGGGAAAGTGCTACTTGGTTAGGTGGTGCATTGGGTTTTGGTTATCAGACTTATATTGAGGTGCTGGACGGAATGAGCGAGGGCTGGGGATTTTCACCTTCGGATTTTTATGCTGATATTGCAGGAAGTGCCTTTTTTGTCGCACAATATTATTTCCCGATTTTACAAAATTTTACTCCAAAGTTTACTTATGTGAATCCGCCTTGGTTAGGAGAAAAAAAGAGGGCAGAAGCTGAAATTTTTATAGATAATTACTCGTCACAAATATTTTGGATGAGCATAAATGTTCGAAATTTATTTGGTGGAGCTATTAAAGAATATTGTCCTGATTGGCTGAACTTGGCTGTTGGTTATGCTGCATATTCTTTAGCAGGATGGGATTGGGTTAATGAAAGGTACAGATATCCGGCAGATATATCGCATCCTGTGAATCCGGACGTTGCAGGTAATCGCAAATTCATTGTTGCACTCGATTATAATTTGGTGAAACTTCTTCCTGACGGACCTCCATTTTGGAATTGGCTGAAGCAAAGTCTGAATTTATTCAAATTACCATCACCGGCTCTGGAGATTGGATTTGAGGGCAAAACAAAGTTTTATTTAATTTATCCTTTTGAATTTCGTTTTTCGGGATTCAGATTTTGATTGTAAATTATTGAAAAATAAGAATATAAATTATTAGGCAAAAAAAATAAAAAACTAAATAAGATATGCAGGTCTTATTTAAATTTATTTTCTTAATTTTGTATTATAGAACAAGGGAAAATGATGAAATTATTACCCAAAAAATGGAAAATCACTTATTCGCTAATGATTGGTATGATTATAGGTCTTGCAGCCTATAATTTCCTCGCCTCCAATGCAATATCTTACCTGTCGGATTCCCCGAAAACATGTATCAACTGTCATGTTATGAATTCATATTATTCATCTTGGGCTCATAGTTCGCATAGTAGATTTACTAATTGCAATGATTGTCATGTGCCTCAAGATAATTTTCTGAAGAAATATCTTTTCAAAGCTCAAGATGGTTTATACCATGCTTCTATTTTTACTTTAAGAAAGGAACCTCAGGTAATTCATATCAAAGAAGCCGGCAAGAAAGCAGTTGAAAGCAATTGCATTCGCTGCCATGAGAAACAAATTGATGAAACATCTCTAATGACTCACTATAATCCGAAATATAGCGATTTCGAAGAAAGATACTGTTGGAATTGCCATAGAGAACATCCTCATAAAAGAGTGAATAGTTTGTCTTCTTCTCCGGAAAGTATTCAAACTAAATAATTTGAAATAAAATTTAAAGGAAAAAACTGGAATAAAAATTATGAAAAAAAATTTACTTTATGTGATTATCGCCATTGCAATGGCGGCTGTGATATTCGGTTTGGGTATTCTTGCTTCTTCCATAACTGAAAGAAAAGCAGAAAAAGAATTTACCTACAAACCTGTCGTGAAAATTGGTGAAAATGAACCCCGAAACGATGTTTGGGGTGAAAATTTCAGACGTGAATACGAGACTTATCTTCTGACTGAAGATACTACGTTCCGTACTAAATTTAATGGAAACGCAATGCGTGATGCATTGGAAGAAGATCCTAGAATGGTTGTGCTTTGGGCAGGTTATGCTTTTTCTAAAGATTATAATCAACCACGTGGTCACCGTCATGCTGTAACTGATATAAGAAATACCCTAAGAACAGGTGGTCCGTTAACCCCGGACGAAGGTCCAATGCCTGCAACATGCTGGACTTGCAAGTCTCCAGATGTGCCAAGAATGATGGAAGAAAAAGGCATTACCGAATTTTACATTGGTAAATGGGCAGGAAAAGGTCAGGAAATTGTAAATCCTATTGGATGTTTGGATTGCCATGACCCTTCGACAATGAATTTGAGAATTTCAAGACCTGCTTTGATTGAAGCATTCGAACGTCAAGGCAAAGATATTACAAAATCTACTTTGCAAGATATGCGTTCTTTGGTATGTGCTCAATGTCACGTTGAATATTATTTCGATAAAACCAAAGTTGAAAATGCCCAATATCTTACTTTTCCTTGGGATAAAGGTAGTACTGTTGAAGATATGGAAAAATATTATGACGAAATTGAATTCAGCGATTGGACTCATTCTCTTAGCCGTACTCCTATGCTGAAAGCTCAGCATCCTGATTATGAAGTTCATAAACTTGGTATTCACGGACAGAGAAATGTTGCTTGTGCTGATTGCCACATGCCGTATATATCTGAAGGTGGACAGAAATATTCATCACACCACTTGGTAAGTCCATTGAAATATATCGACAAAACTTGTATGGTATGCCACCGTGAAAGTGAAGAAACCCTTCGTAACAACGTTTACGAACACCAAGAAAAAATTTTAGAAAATAAAATACTCCTCGAAGACGTTTTGGTTCGTTTGCACTTAGAAGCTAAGAAAGCATGGGATTTGGGTGCAACAGAAACTGAAATGAAAGATATTTTGAGTGGTATTCGCCGTACTCAGTGGCGCTGGGATTTCTCTGTTGCAAGTCATGGAGCTGCTTTCCACGCACCAATCGAAATATTGCGAATTATGGGTAATGCAATTAATATTGGAAGCGAAACAAGAGTGAAATTAGCAAGAATTTTGGCTAAATACGGGTTCAATCAGGAATTGTCTTATCCGGACATTTCTACTAAGGCTAAAGCTCAGAAATTAATCGGTTTAGATATGGAAAAATTGAATGCGGAAAAACAAGAATTTCTCAAAACTATTGTTCCTAAATGGTTGGTTGAAGCTAAGGAAAGAGAATCCAAATGGAAAATCATTCGTTACTAATTCGAAATAACTAAATTATTGAAATAGTGCAAAAAAAAAGCCGCTATAATTATATTGCGGCTTTTTTTATTTAGTAATTTCATTGAATTCAATTTCAGTGACCGGCATTACAGAAAGCCTTTGCTGTTTGATTAAACCGATATTTTTCAATTTTTTAGTATTTTTCATTTCTTCCAAAGTGAAATGTTTAATTTTTTTCTTGTATTTCAATTCCACAGAAACCCATCTTTCTTCTTTAGAAGTAGGATCTTGGAAATATTCTTTAGAAACAACTGCAATACCTACAACTGCTTTTTCGGTTTGACTATGATAAAACAGAACTAAATCTCCGACTTTCATTTCCTTGAGATAATTTCTCGCTTGATAATTCCTTACACCATCCCAGACAGTGGTTTTGTCATTTTTCAAGTCTTGTATTGAATAAGTATCAGGATCGGATTTTACTAACCAATAATTCATATTTTTTCTTGTAAATGTTTAATTCAACAAAATTAAGAATAAATTTTCAAATTTAGATATATCTAACTCGTTTATATTCGATTATTTATTGTTACAGGAAAATTGATGAGGAAAGATTCACTTCGGAATATTGCGATAATTGCGCACGTTGACCACGGAAAAACGACATTGGTTGATGCTTTGCTTAAGCAGAGCGGCACCTTCAGAGAAAATCAGAAGGTCGAAGACCGTATAATGGATTCTATGGATTTAGAAAGAGAAAGAGGGATTACGATTCTAGCGAAAAACACGGTAGTTCACTACAAAGATGTTAAAATTAACATTTTAGATACTCCCGGTCACTCAGATTTTGGTGGTGAAGTAGAACGTAGTCTGAACATGGTGGATGGTGCTTTGCTTTTAGTTGATTCCAGTGAAGGTCCATTACCTCAAACACGCTTTGTTCTGAAAAAATCTTTGGATAGAAAATTACCTATCATTTTAGTTATTAATAAAATTGACCGTACTGACCAAAGAATTGACGAAGTAGTTCAAATGGCTTATGATTTGTTCATTGATTTAGATGCAAATGATGAACAGATAGATTTTAAGATAATTTATACAAATGCGAAAGCAGGTATTGCTCATAAAGATTTGGAAGATGGTTCACAGGATTTACGTCCGCTTTTCGATACAATACTGGAAGAAATTCCCGGACCCGAGGTTGATGATAATGAGGTTACTCAATTCCTTATCACAAATTTGGCTTATGACAATTATGTCGGGCAAATTGCAATTGGCAGATTGGCTAATGGTTCGCTTGAATTGAATAAACAATATTTTTTGAGTGGAAAAGAAAGTGACCAGAAAGGGGTAAAGCTTTCAGTAATTTATTCTTTTGAAGGTCTTGGCAAACGTCAGGTGGAAAGTGTTGATGCCGGAGATATTGTTGCTGTTGCCGGCTTGACTAATGTGAAAATTGGTGATACTCTTACTGATATGGAAAATCCTAAACCATTACCAAGAATTGTGGTAGATGATCCGACAATTTCTATGCTTTTTTATGTAAATGATAGTCCCTTTGCAGGTAAGGAGGGGAAATCCCTTACACCCCGCCATATCAAAGAAAGTTTGGAAAAAGAAATGCTTCGTAATGTTTCTATTGATGTGAAAGCTACAAATCGTGCTGACTGTTATGAAGTGTGCGGTCGTGGTGAATTGCAGATGGCGGTGCTTATTGAAACTATGAGACGTGAAGGATTTGAATTTGCAGTTTCCAAACCTAAAGTGATTACTAAAAAAGAAAATGATGTTACTTACGAACCGGTTGAAAAAATCTTTATTGATGTACCGGAAGAATTTGTTGGTGTAGTAACCGAGAAATTATCCTCCCGCAAAGGCATAATGACTCATCTTATGAATCATGGCGGTGGACGTGTTAATATTGAATTCAGAATTCCATCTCGTGGTTTAATCGGATTCCGCAGTCAGTTTTTGACAGACACCAAAGGCAGCGGCATTATGAATTCTCTTTCAGATGGATTTATGCCATGGTTCGGACATATTCCGCAAAGAACTGCCGGTGCTTTAATTGCTGACCGTACCGGGCGCACTACTTCCTATGCTGCTTTCGGTATGGAAGACCGAGGTGACTTATTCGTTGAAGTAGGTGTTGATGTTTATTCTGGTATGATTATTGGCGAAAGAAATAAAACTGCGGATATGAGCGTGAATATTACCAAAGAAAAGAAATTAACCAATATGCGTGCGTCCAGTTCTGATGCAACCATCGTTCTGCGTCCGCCGAGAAGACTTTCACTTGACCAAATGATTGAGTTCATCGCTGAAGATGAATTGGTGGAAATCACTCCTCAAACTCTTCGTTTGCGTAAATTCGAACTTGACCCGCATAAACGCAAAAAAGAAGCAAGAGAAGAATAAATTTTAGAAGAATAAATTAAAATTAAAAAAAAACGCTGCCCAATGAGCAGCGTTTTTTTTGGATTAACTCCTAAAAATCTTATTTTGCTTTTTCAACATAAACTTTAGCTACATTGATAATTGTATCTACAGTTTTTTCGAGTGCATTCACGTTGAGCCATTCTGATTTACTATGGAAATTATTTCCTCCATTGTAAATATTTGGAGTAGGTAAGCCCATTTCTGTTAAACGAGATCCATCAGTACCTCCACGAATTGGCTTCCAGTAAGGATTTGTGCCGGTGAGTTCTGCTGCTTCCCATAAATTATCTAACACTTCAGGATTTTTCTCAAGAGTATCGAGCATATTGCGGTACTGTTCCTTAACGTCCAATTTGATTTCTGCTTTCGGATACATTTCCTGTACTTCGGCAATCACCTTTTCCAAAATTTCTTCCTGTACTGCAAGTCCTTCAGTACGGAAATCACGGAAGAGAATTTTAATTGTAGCTTCACCAATGCCGCCTTCAACTGAATGCGGGTGAATATATGGTTCATGTCCTTCTGTTGTTTCAGGAGCCATATTGCGAGGGAATCTTGCGATTAATTCTCCTGCAACACGAGTTGCATTCACCATAATATTTTTTGCTGAACCGGGATGAATATCACGTCCTTTGATGCGAATAACACCGCCATTGGCACTGAAAGTTTCCTTGTTCAATTCGCCCGGCATTTCGCCGTCAATTGTGTAAGCATATTTGCAGCCAAATTTTTTGATATTGAAGAATTTGGTACCTTGTCCTATTTCTTCATCGGGAGTGAAACCAATCCTGATGTCTCCATGCAAAATGGAATTATCTTCCATAAATATTTCTGCCATTTTCATTATCGCTGCGACACCTGCTTTGTCGTCTGAACCGAGCAAAGTAGTTCCGTCTGTTGTAACGAGTGTATGGCCGATACTATTAGCAAGTTCCGGATTTTCCGATTCACGGATAACGATGCTTGTGTCTGCAGGAAGCACGATATCGCCGCCTTGATAATTTTCGATAATCTGCGGTTTTACATTTGTGTCGGTTACGTCCGGTGATGTGTCCACGTGAGCTACAAAACCGATAGTAGGCACTTTGCCGTATGCAGGGTGGTCTGAAGGAAGATTTGACGGGATTGTTGCCATCACGTAACAATGTTCATCAATTTCAGCATCCTTCAATCCCAATGCGAGGAGTTCTTTATGTAATAAATTTCCCAAATCGAACTGTTTGGCAGTGCTGGGTGTTGTTGTAGATGAATCGTCCGACTGTGTGTCAATTTTTGCATAACGCAAAAATTTGTCTAATACTTTTTCTGACATTTTTTACTCTTTTTATATTAAATTATATTTTGCAAATTAGTAATTTCTATTCGAAGATCGAAATAATCTTGTCTCTTTTGACGAGAAAAGACTAAGATTAGTCAAATTTTAACTTAATTATCTGCCTATTACGGCAACTTTTTGTACAGCGGATTGATTGCCTGAACGGGATTGTGCCTGAATAAAATAAATCCCTGTCATAACAAAATTCCCATTATCATCTTTTCCGTCCCATGATACTCGTTTGGAATAAGTTGAAATTCTGCGAACCAAATCTCCTGAAGCTGAAGTTATTGCAATTTCAGTATTTTGTGCCAATCCGTCAATTATCATATTTTCGTTTTCTGCAAGTTTGAATGGCTGCGGATAACACGAAATATCGTAATTTGTTGCTGCTTTTACGTTCATTGTGGAAACGGAATATAGCCCCAAATCTGTTCCTATATACATTGTACCGCTCTCTTCATCACCTGTAACAGAATTTATAAGATTTGTAGGCAATGGGCTGTTTGTCATATCTATGTATTCTAGAATTTCGCTGCCGTCTGAATTCATAATCCAGACACCTTTATTGGTTGCTAACCATTTATTATCAACGGCATCAACGTAAATATCGTTGATATTGGTTGAGCCGACAATTTTGACTGAGCGGACAATCGGATTTTGACTGTAAACTATTGCGGAAGGATTGTAAATTGAACCAAGACCTTCCGGAGTACCAATCCAAAGTACATCATTATGGTCAATAGCAAGTGCATTTTGCTGATTTGAAGGTAAGTTCACAAATTGGGAAGTATGAATTGTTCCGCAAAAATCATCTGCAGGATTATCCAGCGTTCCATTTTCATTATAATAAAAAAGTCCGTCAGAAAGCGTGGAACCAACCCATTTTGTATCGTTCCCGTCAATTGCGATTGTGAAATAGTAGCGACCTAAAGGCTTTGTGCAATTTTCAAAACCGTAAAATTCACCGTTTTCGTCAAGTGCAACCAATAAATTTCCACCTGTAGTTTCACCGTAATTCACCATCCAGAGTGTGCCGTACTTATCCTGCATAATGTCCCCAATGATTGTGAAATCTCCTGAAAATGGACTCATCGGCGAATTTTGAACTGAATACTGAGTGAATTCGGGTGTGCCGGATTTATTATCCATTTCCATAGTTCCCACACCCCAGGAACCCATATAGTATTTTCCGTTTAATGCCTGCATGCAACTTACAATACCATTCGACATTAATTTGTTGTATTTTTCATAATAATAATTATCCCATTTTGTCCCGTCAAAAATCATAAATCCACGTGAAGTTAATCGGTCGGTTGCTGCAAGCAAATTACCATTATTATCCACATTCAGATTCTTGAAATAGTTTGTGCTGGGGCAATCCGGAATGATATTCACTAGTTCATTATCTTGTTTGTAATCCATACCGAAGGATTTATATACTAATAGAGGATAAGTGGAATTGAACTTACTTCCGGGCAAATCAGTATTAATAAAATAAGCACTGCTCAAAGGATATTCGGCGGTAATCGGGAAGTAAGTACTGTCTGAAACATTAACGATAGTCCAATCTGTTGTATAATAGATTTTACCATCCCTTTGAGTTAAATTATGGATTGTTTCCTGAGTTTTTGTAATTAACTTCAAAGAATCATTTTGAATTTCGTAAACATCGTTATTAGTAGAAAGATAAAATTTTCCGTTAGATTTCAAAAAATCATTAATTTTATTTGCGGAATTTAATTCAATATTTTTCCATTTTTTCGGGTCAGAAAGTTGGGAAGAAAGCGATCCGTATGTTATTCCCGCCTCTGTTGCAAAGTAAATATTATCATCAGCAAATTGAATTTTGAGAACTTGTGTATTTGTTGGGAATGTTCCAAACTTGGGAATTGTTTCGATGAATATTTTCTTATCCAAATCATACACTACTAACCCAAAACTCGTTGCTATGTATAGTTTATTTTCTCTTACAACCAAATCATTTATTCTTTTTAAACTAAAATTACTCTTTTGGATTTCGAGCAAAACTTCAGCTTTCAAATCAGGAGAAATTAATACCAGAGCACCGGATGCAGACCCGGTAATTATATCCTCTGTGTTTTCATCATAATAAATTGCTGTGATTTCATTATCCCATAATCCATTGTAAGTATTTAGCAAGTTGAACTTTTGGGTATTAAAATCAAAAATTGATAGGCCGCCTGTTGTTGCAAAATATAATTGGGAATTGCCGTTCTGCATATTTTCTGCAATGTCATTCACAATTAAATAGGACGTATAAGCCCGCCAGTTGAATAGTTCCAATTGCGATTTGCTTTCTGATTGAAAAAACAGGCTTATGATGAATACAAATATGAAAATAGTCCTATTTTTGTTATTAGACTTATCGGCAATTTGAATAATTTTCATCGTCAATCTTCTTAAATTTCAGTTTAGAAAAAATGTTAATTATATAATTAGAAACTTATGATAAAAATATTATCTTAATTTACTATACAAAAGGAAAATTAAAAAATGTTAATAATTCCGTTGTTAAAAGTAAACAAATATGTGCAAAACTTACTAATTTTATATATATAGACTAATTTATTTAAAAATAATTTGTTTTTTCCGTGAGAATTTTGTAAATTATGTTTTTCTAAAACAGTAGATTATAAAATATATTATAAATAATCAAAGGTTAAAATTATGAAAACAGATTTTCGACAATTTTACAAAATTTTTGGAATACTTTTAGTATTCTTTTTCGCACTGGGATTTGCTACAAAAACCAATGCTCAATGTTCATATTGTTCAACATCTTTCACTACTGAAAATGTTGATGAGCATATTTCAAAAGTTGTAATTGGGGATTTAAGTAACTCAACAACAGCTTCTCAGTGGAAAGGATCACCACAAGACTATACAAGTAAAAGTACTAATCTGCAAGCCGGTGTACAATATACAGTTAAAATGGAAATTGGACCAAATGATTATAGTAGTTATGATTATTGTTACCTTTTCTTTGATTTTAATCACGACTGTGACTTCAGTGATGCTGGAGAAGCCTTTAGTATTACTTACCAAAGTCATGATGACGATTTAAATGTAGGATATCATCAGGCTAATATTACTATTCCGATGAATGCCTTACCAGGCGCAACCAGAATGAGATTTGTTATGGTTTATAATGTTTCAACTGCCAATCCTTGTGTTTCTGCAACTTGGGGTGAAACTGAAGATTATACTGCTAATATCATTTTCCCATCACCTGATGCAGGTGTTGCAGAAGTGATTACTCCAGCAGAACCATACAATGAAGGAACATGGCCGGTTTCTATGAAACTCGGTTCTTACGACGTTACTTCAGTAGAAAGCTGTACAATTCATTGGTCAGTAAATAATGTGGAACAAACTCCTTATTACTGGACAGGTGAACTCAAAACTGACCAG
>MHAC01000068.1 GCA_001804565.1 Ignavibacteria bacterium GWF2_33_9
GGCCATTATAATTAAAATCAACAATACCTGCACCATCAGTCAAGTCTACAAGATTAAAAGTAACAGGATTAGTGTAATTATTAACATAAATTGTTGAGAGTGATGTACCAACCACAGCAACCCAAGTAGTACCGCTTTTAATCTGAATCAAAATGCTGGTATTTGCTTTCATTGTTACCAAGCTCAAATCACCGCTTTGCACGTTTCCTGTACCAATTTGCACAGAGAAAACACCAAATTCATCAGTACTTATTGTAGTAAATTCTTCAATGTAAGAATGAGTGCCGTCATTAAGTGTAGCACGTATATTAATTCCGGATTGGGAAGTTATTACTTGACCTAGTGCATTATAAGCAACACCAGAATACCAGAAATCAGGTAAAGCATAAACGAAATTTGCAGTAGAAAGGAAGATAGTTGCAAAAAGGATAATCTGTAAAGACTTTTTCATAATTGACCTTTAATTTTTTTTTACATTGCTTTTGTAAACTCGTTATTATCAAAATAAATTGAAGGAATTCTGCAGTTTGATAATAACGAATCTACACAGTAAAAAAAAGAAAATTATTTTCGGATATTATGAATTATGTTTACTTTGCAAAATTACGAAAGAAACAGAATAAAAATTATTCTAAGTGTCATATAACGAAAAAATATTTGGCAAGATAGTAAAGTTTATTTCTAAATTTATAATAATGTGTAAGGCACTGTGTAAAAACAAGCACATACCTTGCATCATTATACCAGTAATAGAATAATATAGTATAGATGAAAATAATATTTGGAAAATATTTATAAAGATGAAGATAATTGAGAGAAGTAACGTGATTGCGAATCCTAAAAGTATGCGGAATTTGATTACTAAAAAATAAAATTTAATTGAATTTGTATTTTCAAAATAGTTGTTTTTGCAATCAAAAAAGCCCTTTTTTGAGGAAAGGGCTTTTGAATGATTATCAAGTAAAAGTCTAATTTTTCTTAACTTTTACTGTTTCAGTATAAATTTTGCAGGTAGTCATCTGCAAAGTAATAGTTTTTGCTTCGTAACCTTCCAGTGAGAAGATAATTGTATATGTTTTCGGTGCTGTAAGGCCGTCTTCAACATAATAACCACCATCTGTTGTTTTGCCTGTTGCAATAGTATCATCGCCAACTTTTAATGTAATATCTGCATTATAAATTGGTGCTTCAGTATCATAGTCAACAAATTTATACTTGATTATTGCAGTGTAGCAAGGTAATTCATTTTGTGTGAGGGTGATAGTTGCGTCCTTCGAATCTTCGCAATCCAAATATCCGTAAGAATATTCTTTTGCATTATAACCTTCTTTGATTACGGCAATGGAATAGTTACCGTAACAGAGTTCATAAAATGCAACTTTACCGTCTTCACCTGTAGTTTTATAAGTGATTAAATCCGACCCTTTCCAAAGCTTAACTTTAGCTCCAACGATTGGATTTCCTTCAGCATCTTTCACAATAGTTAAAATAGAATTGTTGCAGCAAGTATCCAAAGCATTTTTCACCATATTCAGATTCCAGATAATCGTATCGCATTCTGTGATAGTGAAATCTTCTTCGATAACTTGATAGCCTTCTTTAGCAAGACGTACAAAGTATTTGCCCGGACAGAGACTTCCGAATTCAGCTTTGCCATTATCACCGGTTGTTTTTATGGAACCTTGCCAGCCTTCTTTTGTGAGTTTCACTTGCACTCCCTGCAAAGCATCACCAGTTGACGAATCTGTTACTGAAACGATAAATTTACCACAGCAATCCGGTTGATTACTTATAAGGGTGATTGTCGCATCTTTGCCCTGATGGCAAGTTAATTCACCAAATGAATATTCTTTGGATGTATAACCTTCTTTGATTATATCCACAGCATAAGTGCCGGAGCAGAGCCCTTCGAAAACTGCCTTGCCATTATCACCGGTTAATTTATAGGTGAGTAACTCAGAACCTTTCCAAAGTTTAACTTTAGCGCCAACGATTGGCTGCCCTTCGCCATTTTTTACTAAAACAATGAGATAATTATCGCAGCAAGTATCTTGTGAATTTTTAACTAAATTCACATTCCAGGAAATTGTATCGCATTCAGTAAGTATGAAATCATCTTCAATGACTTTATAACCTTCTTTTGCAATACGTACAAAGTATTTACCGGGACAAAGAGCACCGAAGTCGGTTTTACCCAAATCACCAGTAGTATGAGTTGCACCTGCCCAGCCTTCTTTGCTGATTTTAACGGAAACACCCTGTAAAGCATTGCCAGTTGCAGAATCTTTTACTGTAATATCGAATTTGCCGCAGCATTCAACTTCTTTCTTCAACATTATCGTAACATTTGCTGTATCACAGCCTTCGAAAGTTATACCTTCATATTCTTTAATCTGATAACCATCTTTGATGATTTTCAACCAATATGCACCATCGCAAACTTCATTGAATGAAACGAATCCATCCTCATTAGTAGTTGCAGTTCGTGAATCTCCACCAACACGAACGAGTTTGACAGTTGCACCAACAATTACTGAGTCAGTGCCGTCTTTCTTTACAGTTACATTTACTTGCGAACAGCAATTTTCCTGTTCATACATTTGCATCAAATAGGTTAGATCTAATGTATCGTTTTCTCCTAGTGTGAAATTGGATTCTACTACCTTATATCCATCACGTGCTAAACGAATAGAGAAAGAACCTGCACAGAAATTACCGAAAGTAATTTTTCCGTTTTCTCCGGTTTTGCCATATGCTTCCAATTCTCCATTTTGGCGGATCTTCACTTCTACATTTTGTAAAAGTTGACCTGAAGCGCTGTCTTTGGTAATGACTGTAACAAGCCCTTTACATGTATCATTACGCAGGATTTTGAGTTTTTTGTGATCTTTATATTTTGAATCAGCAAGGATATCTTTCATTTTATAAACATTTTTAGGAAATCCTTGCGTAACAAGGCTCACGTCTATATCCTGAAAGTTTGCCGGTATATTTTCCAAAGTAAAAGCACCCTGTTCATCTGTTATGTCTGTTGCGATCGATCCGGCTTCATTGTAAGTTTCGATTTTCACATCAGGCACGGGATTGTCAGTATCATCAACTATTGTCCCAACAAACTGAAAGGTTTCTTCTGGAGTGGTAGTAGTATCTTTGCATGAATTCATACTGAAAAGAAATCCTACCAAAAGAAAAGCAAATAGCCAAATAGGTAAATTTTTATTTCTCATAATTACTTATTATATTTATTTATTTCAAAATTAGCTAACTATTAAGGATAAAACAAAAAAAAAAGGAAAAAAGTACATTAAAAATTCAAAAAAAAAAGAATTTCCTGATATTTATTTATGTTTTATGTTAATGTAAAAGCTGAAAAGATAGTGCAGGACTTTGTGTGTTTAATATTAGCCAATTAAAAAAAAATAGGTATATTTTCTTAGTTTTTTTTGCTTTGTATACCACTATCAACGCTTTAATTATCTAAATTAGATTTTTCCAATTCTTCATTCTCTAATTGTTCTTGCAGGATTTTTTCCTGCAGCATTTTTTCTTTGAGTTCTTGAGCTTTCTTTTGTCTTCGTAATTTATTATAATTGATAGACGGTGTAAGCACAACACCTTCACGAATAACACCCAATTTACGTAAAGAATCTTCTGCTATAACATATCTTTGACGATTTGACAATGCTCCTCGAATTTCTTCAGGAATTTGAATAATCGGAATTAAAGGTTCATCAACCTTGAGTGGGTTTTCCGGTAATTTTAAATGAATTGATTGATTTGAAGATATTTGCATCCATGGACGGAATTCCAATCCGAACGGATAATGGTCCAGCACAATTACAGGAGTTCCTGAAAAGGGGATGCGAACTTTATTGGAATCTACCTTTGCTCCTTTTCCCCATGTGTAAAGGTGCATAGCATCTTCAAGAAACATTCTCATACATGAATGCGAAGCAGGATAACCGGGCATAACAAACTGATGGAATGCCATACCGGCTTCGGGTGAGAAATTAAAATAATACTTCATAATCCAGGAAGAATCAATTGAACTGTGACGTTCCAATTGCCGGAAAATAAGTGAATATTTGCCCGGATAAGACGGAGTTTTTTCCTTGCCGGAATTAACTGCATTCACTCTCACCAGCACGCCCCATTCATAAAGTGCCATCATCTGATAATGAGCAGTTACCATAAGCAGTTTATGAATATCCTTAGCAGCGGGATAATACGAAGGAAAGACTGAATAGGCTCGTGTATCTTCATAAAAGACATCGGGAATGACAATTTCTTCGGATCCAACTACAAATCGGTATTCTTTGCGATTGAGTAATTTTAGAACTTTTTCTGAAAAATTCGGCACTCTTTTGAGTGAATCAAAAAATACTGCCCGTGCAGACTGACTGGTGAATTTGAATAAAGTATATTTGATTTCAGGGAAGTCTGCGATTGGAGGTATATCCCGTGCTGCTACTAACTCCTGATATGCTTTTATGGAATCAGCTTTACGTACAGAATCCTTATAAAGTGAATCTCGCATTGCAATTTCTTCTCGGCTCTCAGTTTCGCAGCTTTCTAAAGTGAAAAGCGAAAAAAACAGCACTGCTGCTATTGCATAAGGTATCATCTCTATATAATTAAACTTTTTGAAAGAAGTAAAAATCTTTGCCAAATTAATACTCAAAAATATTAAACAAAACGTACATTAAATTTTAAAGTAATAACAAAATTACACTAAAATTATATTGTAATAATAAAAATTTATAAAAAATAAAAAAAATTAAACTACATCAATATTCAATTTTGTGAAGCCGAAGAGTTCTGCCACTAACTTGTCGCCTTGATTAAGTTTACCGACTCCTTCGGGAGTACCGGTGAAAATTACATCACCCGGTTGTAAAGTGAATATATGTGACAAGAATTCGATTAATTCTTCAACAGAGTATAACATATCCATTGAATTACCTTTTTGGCGGCTTTCACCATTAATTTTTAATTCGAATTCAAAATCATTTTTATTCCTGGTAATTTCTTCAATAGGAACAATGTTTGAAATAGGACCGGAAGTGTGGAATCCCTTAGCAATTGCCCAAGGCAATCCCTTTTCCTTTGCTTTTCTTTGCAAATCTCTCAAGGTTGCGTCAATACCAATTCCAAATCCTGCGATATAGTCCCATGCATCTTCTTTTGAGACATCCTTTGCCTCTTTGCCCATTACAACTACCAGTTCTACTTCATGATGAACTTCTTCAGAATAATCCGGCAATACAATTGATCCACCATCTGGAACATAGCATGCAGTTGGTTTTATGAACATGATTTTTTCACCTCTTGGAAGAAGTGAACCCATTTCACGTGCATGTTTTGCATAATTTTGACCTATTCCATACATTACACCAAGTTGTAAAGTACTTCCATTCGTAAATTTTAATTCAGCCATTTTTGTACCTTTTTTATTTACAAAATTACAAAGAAATAAGAATTTAATATTCGCTGACTGAAAATCCTTAATTTTGTAAGTTATATCAAAATCAATATTAAAATGTTTGAAGAAAATCAGATACAATATAAATTACCAAACGGAATTACTCTGCTATATGACAAAGTGCCCGGAAATAAATCATTCATCATAAGCATAACTACTCTTGCCGGTTCAAGAGATGACTTTAAGGGCAAATCAGGATTAGCGCATTTTGTAGAACATCAGCTTTTCCGAAGAAATGAGAAAAATTCTTATTCAAAAATTGCCCGTGAATTCGAAAGAACCGGTACTCTTTACAATGCTTTTACAGAGCATGAGATGACATTATTTTTTCTGAAATCTTTGAATGAACATTTCGAGAAAGTTTATAGACTTCTAACCGATTTTTTCATTTGCCCGGTCTTCGATGCAAAGGATTTCCAAAAAGAAAAGAAAATCATACTGGAAGAAATCAAATCTTATCAGGATGATCCGGAAGAATTTATCTTTGATTTGGGGAATGAAGTTCTATATCCCAAAAATCCCCTTGGAGGAATAATTACCGGCACTGAAAAAAGTATTGAAAAAATTGAGATGGAAGATATTCGGGAATTTTTCGAAAAATATTATTTCCCCGAAAATATTGTAATATCTTTTGTTGGAGATATTCCTTTCGATCAAGTTCGGGATATTAGCGAAAAAATATTCAGTGATTACAGTAAACCTAAAACAGAAAGAGTTAGAGCTAAATTACCCGAAAATATTGTTCGCTCGAAAGTGATGAAAAAATCTATTGAGCAATCACATATACTTTTGCTGCGTAGATTCGATACTGTGGATGCTGAGTTCAGTTTGAAAATGAGATTATTGAGTTATTGCCTTGGCGAAAGTCCAAGTTCGATGGTATATCATAATTTGCGGGAAAAATCCGGATTGGTTTATAATGCCTTTTCAAATTTGGAACAATATACCGACACAAATGTGCTGCAACTTTACTTTGCTATTGACAAGGAAAATATCGATAAAAGCATGAAAATTCTTGATGAAATTGAAGAAAAGATTAAGTCGAAGAAAATTTCACGTGAACTTTTCACTATTTCCAAAAGTGCTATGATTGCTCAGCATATTTATAAACTGGAAATACCTTATGAAAAGATGATGAATAATGTAAAAGAATATCAGTTGAACGGAAATTTTGTTTTTCGGGATGATTTTATTGAGAAAATGAAGTTAATTAAATATGAGGAATTTTCTGATTTTGCAGCGAAAATAATATCTGAGCAGGATTGGTCCGGAGTGAAATTACTGCAAAGGTAATTTAATCAATATAACCTACTTAATTCAATAAGAAATGTAATATTTTTAATAATTAATAGTTTATAGAAAAGGCTTAATCACAAATTCAAAAATAAAAGGAGTATTGCTTTCTAGGAAAGTTTTGACTTAATAAAAATCAATTTAAAGATGAAGATTTTAAAGAAGATAACAAATCCATATATTTTAGCTTTAATGCTTTTTGCATTACTTTTTAGTTGCAAAAGGTGGGATAATTTTACTACTTATTACAACACCTATTACAATATGGAAAGGGTGAAAAAGGAAGCCGAAGAGGAATTTGATTATCAGGAAGAAAAAACGAAGAACAATCCAAGAGTGATAATTCCCGATTCTGCACTTTATTCAAACAATGACCAAAACACCGGCATCCCTCCATTTATGTCGGAATTTGTGATTACCAAAAAGCAGCGTCAACAAGTCGAAAAGCAGGTTGATTCCATTATTATCAAAGGTTCCAAGGTGCTGTCAATGCACCCGAAAAGTGAATACGTCGAAAAATCGCTCTACAATATTGCTACAGCATATTTTTACAAAAATGAGTGGCTTCCTTGCCAGGTGAAATGCGCAGAAGTAGTAGATAAGTTCCCTAATGGAGATATGGCAGCAGATGCTCTTCTGATGTACTCAAAAACTCTTCTAATCCAAAAAAAATATGACCAGGCAGAAGTAATGCTTTCCAGAACAGTGGATATGGCTTGGCAGAAGAAAAAATACGATATCTTATCTCAGGCTTTCCGCTTGCAGGCAGAATCTCAATTATTCCAAAACAATATTAAAGAAGCAGTTAAGCCATATAAACAAGCTATTGTACAAAGCGATGATAATTCACTTAAAGCTCGCTGGCAATTGGATCTGGCATTACTTTACTATAAAATTGCAAAATTCGACAGGGCAATCAATGAACTCAATCGTGTTTTCCAGTATGGTCCTGATTATATATCTTATTTTGAAGCAAAGCTATATACTGCAAATTCATTATCATATTTAGGTCGTTTCGATGAAGCCAAAGTTATTTTGGACGATTTGGAAGATGACGGGAAGTTTGAAGAATGGAAAGCGAGCACTTTCTCGGGGAAATTGCTCTTGCTCCGATTGAAGGGAGACGAAAAAGAACTTTTCGAAGCAGAAAAAACTGCAGATTCAGCTTTCACAAATAATCCTGCAATTATTGGGCATTATTATTCCCGTGCAAAAGATTTATATGATTCCAATGACTATAATCGTGCACTAAATTATTATGCTAAGTCTAAAGTTGTTCGTACGCCTGTGTTTTACTTTGCAAATCATATGAGTCAGGTTCTCACTCAGTGGAAACTTAAAAATGCACAGATTTTCACACCTATGGATTCATTGAAAAAAGGGCTTTCCATAAGCGATTCTTCACGTGCTGAATTTGCAAAACATTTATATGAATTAGGCAGGATTCACGAAGAACTTGGGCATCCGGATAGTGTTGATTATTATTATGATTATGCCTGCAAAGTTGCATCTATGGATGAAAATGAATCGGCTAAGTATTTATACGTAAATGCTTTGAATCTGGAAAATAAAGATTTGCAGAAATCAGATTCTCTGATGGAAATTGTTGTTCATCGCTTTACTTTGACCGATTACGGGAAGGAAGCTATGAAAAAAATGGGATATACCGAAGCTTTTGTTATAGATACTGTTATGGAGATATATCATTCAGGAACCGATTTAATGCGGAATAATGAAATTCAGTATGCTCTTATGCAATTCAATAAAATTCTGACTGAATATCCTCATAGCAAAGTTGAAGCCAGGACACTTTATGCAATAGGTTGGATATATGAAAATCAGTTATTGAATTATGACAGTGCTTTAGTTTACTATAAACGTCTTGTGGACGAATATCCTAGTACTTCTTATGCTGAAGATGTGAAGCTGACTGTTGAATATTTAACTGTGAGGCAGACCGGGCAACCTGTTCCGGATTATCTAAAGCCGAGAGAAATGGAACAATATGTTCCACAACAAGATTTGATTAAATTGCTTGAACCTCCCAAAAATCTGCCGCCAATTAAGAAGAAAGATGATTTCGAATTCAAGGATATTTTCACTAATCCTTCCAAATTATTGGATAAAAGCAAGGAAATGATTAATGAGCAAGTGGATAAAGTAAAGAATTTTGATTTGAAAAGTCAACTGGATTCTATGAAAAATCAAATTAGTCTGGATTCCCTTACTCCTAAATTCAATATTCCTGAAGGTGGTGAATTGCCAACTGAACCTCCTCCGACGGTACAACCTCCTGATACAACTATTCATAGATAGAAATCTATTTACATATATTAGTAATTTTGTTTTTTTGAAAAAGAGGATTTATTATGAGCCATCACGAACATGAAAACGAAGAAATTTGCTGTCCAAAATTTGATCCTACTCCCTGGCAGGACAAGGAATTTGAATGGACAGGCAAGAAATTCATCAAGGATAAGGTTAAATCATTTTTCTATATGCCGCTTAATTTTGGAAAAGTGATGAGTAGGATTAATGAGAAGGTGAGTGCTGTCAATGCCGAAACACCTGAATGGTTGTGTCTATCTGACCATACTTCAATGTGGAACATTGATATTTACTGCGAAGTAACAAAATTAGTGCCCGGTGCAGAAAATGTAGAATTGAGTGGTAATTTCTACAGCAAAGTGTACGACGGTCCTTTCAAAAATACTGATATGTGGATGAAGGATTTCAAATCAGACGCAAAAGCTCGTGGAATTGAAATTGGAAAATACTTTATGTGGTACACAACTTGTCCAAAGTGTGCCAAAAAATACGGGCATAATTATGTTGTAGTTATAGGGCAAAAAAAATAATTATATTTTCTTCCCGGCAAACATATATTCGATAAAGGGTAATAGAGCAAAACCTTTGTCGGTGGTGATATCGCATAAATTCTCTCCTATTGCAATTTCTTTTGTGATATTGCAAACCGGAGTGAATTCTTTCCTTTTAAGTACTTCAATAGCAGGATGTTCCGGGTCGAATCCTTTTGGAGCTCTTTTGAGTGTTTCGCCACCGTATATTGTTGGAAACTGCTGCTTAAATTCCTTATCCTCAATTATTTCGCAATATTCATCCCAGTTATTTGCTATATGTGTTCTCACACGGAATAGTGTTTGAGGATCCGGCATATGCAACCCCCCGGCAAAGAATAATTCATCTTCCTGTATGTGAAAATATAGTCCCATCTGAATATCATTGAACTGAGCAAAGTTTGGTGTATAAAGAAAATAAACTCCAAGATTTGTTTTGTAAGGTGATTTGTCTGAACTGAAGCGAATATCACGGTTAATACGGAAAAGTGATTTTTTCTCATCTGCAAAGTATGGCAAGTTAAGTGCTGCAAATCGTTCCTGCATCTCACGTACATAGCTTTTGGCAACTAATTTGATTTTTTCATATCTGTACTTATTTTCAGCAAACCATTCTTTATTATTATTCGCTTTCAATTCCTTGAAAAAATCATAGGTTTCATTTCCAAATCCGGTAAATTTTGAAGATGTATTTTTCACTATTTTCCTGTATTAATTGCTTTTTGAACGTGATTGAAATTCAATTATTTTAAAAAAATCTCAAACAGGCAGTAAGCCGCTGGATTTATTAAGTAATTGAAAAATATATGCAAAGGCGTCCACTTGGTCATCATGTTTTGAACGGGGAAATTGCAGCAATTCTTTTTCGAATTCTTCCAAATAACCGGCGTCCTTTCTAAAGTAAATCATCCCATTTTCGAGCATTGCAGCTATTGGTAAAGCACGTGAAATTTTGTCTTTGTCTGCTTTCAGCTGTTTAATCGGCAATCCGATTTTCACTGCCTGCTGAATTAATGACTGCTGGAACTGTACGTTTTCAATTCCAATTAATTTTGGCATCCACTTTGCACATATCGAGGCGAAAAGTTTTAGATGTTCAGTACTTTCAAATCGTTCACGAATTATGTCCAAAATTAGAATCTCTCCGCTTTGCAGTTTCCCGAAAATGAGTACAATTGTATAATCTGCGGTTTCCTTCAGCGAAAGTGCAAGGTCTGATGTTGCAAAAATAGATATTTCACTTTTCAGTATTCTTTTGGAATTGAGAGGAGATGTGAAGAGTTCGTAATGATTACCTTTATCTTCGAAATACCTGAAATCTTTTCGATTGAAAATGGAATTGCCTGCCGGGACAGGGGATTGCTGGTAAAGTGCAGAAAACCAATATGTACCAATCGATTCTTTGATTCTTAGTAAGTCCATCAGTGAAAATCTTGCTTTCCACAAAGGTTCATTCAATTTCCTTTCCAGAGGATCATTTCCCTGTGCCAAAGCAGGTAAATTCACCAATTCCCAATTTATTCCGTTAGGGTGCGAATTTGCGGCAATCAATCTGCCGACTAAATCATCTTCGTGCCAGCGAGTCATAACGATTATGCAAATGCCGTCCGGTTCGAGCCTCGTAAATGCAGTAGCATTGAACCAATCCCATATTTTCTCACGATATACGGAAGAATTTGCCTCTGCATCATTTTTTATGGGATCATCAATTATAAGCAAATCAGCTCCTTTGCCTGTTAGAGCCCCACCCACACCTACTGCATTCAATCCACCTTCGTGATTTATGAAACTGAATGAACCTGCTTTCCTGTTCCCGGGATTAAGTTTCACACCAAAGAGTAAACCGAATTTCTGAATCAATTCCCTTATTTTCCTGCTCCAAAATTCTGATAAACTCACTTGATAGGAAGCAAGGATTACTCTTTTCTCGGGATGGGTGAGTAAATACCATAGCGGAAAATATTTGGAAATGAATTCGCTTTTCCCGTGTCTTGGCGGCATTGTGAAGATGAGGTGCCGATTTTTGCCCTGCAATGCTCCAATGAGTTTTTGCTCGATTAGTCGCAAATGAGGTGCGAATTTCCATTTCCCTTGCGAAACTGTAAATGCGAAAAGCGAGGGAGTGAGCAGCGGAATAATTTTGTACTTATCTTGCATTTTTAATTGCAAAAATACGTTTTATCTGCTTTACTAATATTAATTTAGTATTATACAAATTATGTATTTTTAATTGAAAAATAAAATTATGAATGTTAAAGATAAAATAAAAGAGAATATTCAGCAAAGTGCTAATACTAAAATGGCACTTTTAACTGAAGAAATTATAGAGCAAATAGTAAGTATGGCTGAAATGATGACTGATTCAATCCGTAAAGGAGGTAAAATCCTGTTTTGCGGGAATGGCGGCAGCGCTGCGGATAGTCAGCATCTTGCAGCGGAACTCGTTGTCCGTCTTCGTAGTTCTTTCGAACGTCCGCCAATTCCTGCAATTGCGCTAACTGTGGATACTTCCATTCTTACTGCCGGTGGGAATGATTACGGATTCGACTATGTCTTTTCCCGTCAGGTGGAAGCTCTCGCTAGACCAGAAGATATTTTGATTGCTATTTCCACTAGCGGTAATTCCAAAAATATAATGTTTGCTATTGATGCTGCAAAAACAATCGGTACCAAAGTTATTGGTTTTTCCGGCGGAAACGGTGGTAAGATGGTCAAATCCTGTGATGCACTTTTCATTGCTCCAAGTAACGTTACTGCACGAATTCAGGAAGTGCACATTTTAATAGGGCATATTCTTTGCGAAATTATCGAAGAAAAACTTTATTCGTAATTTCCCAAAATTTCGATAATCTTTTCAATCCAATCGAACTGTTCAGGTTTCATTATGCAGCTGCGTAAAATAGTTGTGGCTGCTGAATTTACTTTCACTTCAGGATGATTTTTTGCAAATTGAGTTGAATCAACTTTTAATGTGGCAATCCAGAGTTTATTCGCATTCATCAAATCGAGCATAATTTTTTCGCTTTTCTTACTAATTTCACTTGTGTTTCCTGCTCTTGGGAAATAAGTTACGATATTAGTTTCCGGTGCTAGATAAAGTGAATATTTGCTCGATTGTTTTATCTTCTGAGCAAATAAATTGGCTGCATCTATTGTTTTCTGTATAATTAGTCCAAATCCTTCTGATGGCTTCAGCGGGAAAATTTGATGTGTAAACCATAGTGCAGCTGCAGCAGCACCGGCTCGTGAACATTCCACGCTGATTTCTCCCAAATGCAATTCATTGGAAGTGAAGTAAGTATAAGGTGAATCGTGCTTGTAAAATCGTCCGACTGATGCATCCGCAAATATTATACATCCGCATCCGTATGGCTGTAATCCTTGTTTATGGGGGTCGAATGTTATGCTGTCTGCAAATTGTATTAAATTGAAACCTGATAATGCCGGATTATTAGACGCAATCAATTTGAAATATCCGCCATAAGCGGCATCCACGTGTATTCGGAAATTATACTTTTTCTGTAATTCCAAAATTCCCTGCAAATCATCTAAGGCACCAAGCGAAGTTGTTGCCAATGTAACAACAACTGTTCCTATTTTACCAGTTTGCAAATGCAATTCCAAATCCTGCAAATCCATTCTTCCGAATTGGTCTGATTCAATTGCAAATGTATCAATTTTTAGCCAGCCGCAAACTCGTGAATGTGTATAATGCGCCTGGTTGCTGAATGCAATCGCTTTGCCCGGATGCGTCTCCCGTGCAATTAACAGCGCTTCGAAATTCGCAATGGTTCCGCTGGTAGTGAGATGCCCCAAAGGTTCTTCGAAACCAAATAAATCCGCATATTCCCGAATGAGTTCCTTTTCCATTTCTGCAGTTGCGGGACCACCGTCCAAAGCATGGTTGTTTGGATTGATGAGCATTGCTGCGGAATAAGCTTCAAGTGCCACTTGATGCGGAGGCTTGAGCATTTGACCGGCATAAAGAGGATGTTGGAACGGATAATTATTGCTCATCTTTTCGATGAATAATTTTGCAGCTTCCGTGTATTTTTCTTCAGGAATATTTAAAGTATCATCCTGCTCAAATTCAGGAAATGAATCCAGCCAATCTTGTATTTTTTGTGATAATTTATTCATATTCCTTTTATTTTTTTCATGTCAGCACCTATCTATTAATTATTACTTTGTAAATTTGAGAAAATCTTTCGCCTGTTATCCTCAAGAAATAAATCCCTGGTGCAAGTTCTGAGACATTGAATGATTTTGTGATTGGACCTGGATTGGTAAACTCATC
>MHAC01000069.1:0-67058 GCA_001804565.1 Ignavibacteria bacterium GWF2_33_9
TGGTCTTAAATCTTTTTTATCCCAAACAATACGCATACCTTTTCCACCACCACCATCCGAAGCCTTCACAAGAACAGGATAACCAATATCATTTGCGACACTTTCGAATTCATCTAAATTCTTGGAACTTCCTTCCATCCCCGGACAAACAGGAACTCCAACTTCAATCATCTTAATTCTGGATTTAACCTTCGAACCCAAAAGTTCCATAGAATCGACATTTGGACCAATAAAAACTAATTCTGCATCTCTTACCTTTTTGTTGAAATCGGGTTTTTCCGACAAAAATCCATAACCGGGGTGTATTGCATCGCATCCTGTTGCCAGTGCTGCTTCAATGATTTTATCCTGATTCAAATATGATTGATTTGCCTCCGGTGGACCTAATGAAAATGCCTCATCAGCAATTTGAACATGAAGAGAATTTTTGTCAATTTCAGAGTAAACAGCAACCGTCTTTTTCCCCATTTCCTTCAATCCACGTATAACTCTCACTGCAATTTCACTTCGATTGGCAATTAGAACTTTTTTAATTTCTTTCATTTTTGTGATTTTTGGTTTTTCTTAACTTTATTTATGCAAATTATGAAAATGTTAAGGATTGTCAATTAGGATTTTATACATTTCTTGTGGATTATGAATACTTTGAAAATAACTTTTCACATCTTCTTTGAATTTTGTAATATCTTCTTTTGTCCATTCAAACTTAGCTATCCAGGTATTATTGTCAGGATTTTTTGATGCTAATCTTGTAAAAATCAATCTAGCAATATACTTTTCCTGATTAGGGAATAAAAACGAAACTACCATTGCGTAATATTTCATTTGAAATTCATAGTACTTAGCTTTTTCTTCAAATTCTTGCTTGCTGTTAATAATATTACTTTTCCAATCCCAAATTTCATAATCGCCTAATGCTGTTTTAATTAAAACATCTATGATAATTTTAATAAAATCACCTTCAAAAGGCATATATAATTCTACTTCGTGCTCTGCATTCAATAATGATGGTAAATTTTCCTGAATAAATTTACTTTCTGTTACTGATAAAATTTCTGATTTGATTTCCTCAAATATATTTTTACTCAGATTAATCTGCATATTTTCTAGTTCATTGAATAAAACTTCATTCAATACATCAACTTCTATCTGAAAATCATTGTTAATCCAATCAGAGATATTTTGCATGGCAAAATGTATGATTGTTCCTCTATCAACCGGGGAAATTTCAAAATTTGAAGTAAAATTATCTTCCTGTAAACTGTTTGGAAATTGTAAAATATATTTCTGTGCATAATCTTTTTGATGGTGCAAAAAACTTTGAATTTTGGTTGCAGAATTCTGAAAAACAGGAAATGAGTTTTCAATTTCTTCCAGCAATAATTTAGAAATTTTGTAACTTTTGTGAGTAAAGCTATTTGAAGTAACATCTTTCACTTCAGTTATAAAAGGAATTGAATAAGAAAATGCTAATTCTTTTTCTTCATTCTTATGATTAATACTAACTACAGTTTCTTTAGAAAAATACTTGTTCTTAACTAAATTGTAAAATTCTTTTTCATTTAAATTCATTCCCTGTAAAATAATTTTCAACATTCCACTGACATTGGAAATTGTCGATTCAGCGACTTTCTCTTTTCCTCTTTTATCCACTTTGTTGATTTCAGATAAAGAGGAGGTCATGATTAATAAATCTTTTGCCCTTGTTGCTGCAACGTATAATACTCTCTTTTCCTCTTCCTCACCTTTTTCATTCTCAATTTGTTTAGCAATTTCTAAAGTTGGCAAATTGATTTCAAATGGGCCACTGTCCTTACTCAGGTAATTGAACTTATATTGTACCCCGAAATTATCATCAAAATATATTCCATCAGAAGTATTCCCCTTGCTATTAAGATTATACAGAATCACAACAGGAAATTCTAATCCTTTGGATTTATGAATTGTTAATAAATTCACGGCATCTTTTGCTAGTTCAATTTCATCGTCAATATCAGCAGGATGTTCATAAGATTTTTCAATTTCAGTAAGTAAATCCTTATAGCTAGTAATTCCTCTCTGAACAATTCTTTGAATAAATTTTAAAAATTTATTGATGTTTGATTGAATTGTAATTTTCGAAGGATGATTAACAAATGTTTGCATGAAATTTGTTCTCTCAATAATTTCAGCTAACAATACATTTACAGGTATATTAACATAATTTTTCTTATAGTAATTTATAATTTCAAATGCTCTTCGATATTTATATGTGTTATTTTCAATTAAATATTTTTCAAATGTTTCCCAAAGAGATATATTTTTATTTGAATTTCGAATTTTAAAGATTTCCTCATCCGAAAAACCAAAGAAATTTGATTTAAGAATTGATGCTAACCATAAATCATTATTATCATTGAAAAACTTGATGAATGAAATTATATCAATAACTTCCTGTGTTTCAAAGAAATTTTTTGAATCATTTAAGAAATATGGTATATTATAATAATCAAGATTTCTCATTAATTTGTCGACAATATTTCTTTTCCTGACAAGAATACCTATATCAGACATAACGATGCGTTTTTTCTCACCAGTTTTGAAATCCATAATGTAATTTTCTTCATGAACCAAATAGTTTATGTATTTTGCCGTTAAGGCTGCTTCGTCATCATTATCAGATTGTTGTTCTTCTAAACCGTCATTCCCATTATTATATTCTTCATTGTTATTCGCCGGTTCCAGATTAATTAAAAATTGTACATTACCAAATTTCCAGGAATCTTCTTTTATTTCAGGTAATAGAGTGTTTGTCTGAATTTCATTCAGAAATGGATTCTTTCTTGAAAAAATAAAGGGATTGTAACCTATTGAATATTCAAAGTTGCTCTTTTTTAATAAATTACTAAATATTGAATTTACAAATACAGTATTTATTAGATTTAATCTATGACTGATTGTAAGTTCAATTTTTCCAAAATTTTCTGTATCTGATAAAGTTAAATCAATTGGTTGTTTATTCTTTAAATTTAAAGTAACATTTTGTCTAATTTCTTTATTATTAAATAAATGTTTATTCCTTTCAATAATATCAGTTTCTGCTTTATTCATTACCCTCACATCAGCCTTTCTGAATCCATATATGCTCTGCTTTGGATCACCAACAATGAAAAGATTAATAGTATTTGAAAAAATGTTTGATATATTTTTATTCCCAGAAATTAATCTATTTATTATCTCATATTGAATTCCGTCGGTATCCTGAAATTCATCAATGAGAAAGTAAGTGTATTTACTACTTATTTTCTCAGCTATATCTTCATTCTGAAGGATATAGTATACTTTATTCAACATATCATCATAAGTGATATATGAATTTTCATACTTGTAAATCTCCAACCTTTCTTCATACGCAAGATAAAATGACCAAATAAACTGATTTAATTCAAATAAATTATCAATGTAGATTGACTCTTCCATAGATTTAAGAATCTTTTGGAAATTCTCATAAATTTTTGGCTGATATAATTGATTTTTAATTTTAAGATTACCTTTAATTTTTGCTGTATCAATCTTATCCCAAATAGCCTTTAATTCGTCAATAAAATTAATAAAGCTTAAATTGTAAATTTCGTCAAAACCATCTTTGAATCTATTTTCAAGAGCATGAATATCCGAAGAATCGGGATTTATTTCATAAAAATCCGGAAACTTCTTTGTAATTTCAGAAACTAATTCATTAAACATTTTAATCAATTGCAACTGAATTTGTTGATTCATTTTTTCTTCAAAATCTAATGAATCTGCATTTTCAATATTTTCTTTAAAATAATTTCGGATTGTAATATTTGTGAAAATTAAATTTATAATTTTACGAAATTTTTCCTGAGATACAGAATTAAAAAATCTTTTTGCTTTATGTCTAGCTAGATTTTCATTAACAAGAAAATCTTCAAGAGTATCGTTGAAAAATCGAATTTTCATTTCTTCTAACAAATTTTCATCAACAAGATTGAAATTAGGACTTACTTTTGCTTCTACAGCATATTCCTTTAGAATTTCCTGACAAAAGCTATGAATTGTTTGAATTTTTGCAGAAGACATCATTTCCCGATATTCCATTAAATCTTTATATTCCTTGAAAAATGTTTCTTTGGAATAATTATCATGTTTCAAATCATCAATGGCATTATTAATGCTGCTTATAACTCTTTCACGCATTTCAGCAGCAGCTTTTTTGGTAAATGTAATTGCAACAATTTTGTCAATTTCAGAGGGATGCAATTTGTAGATTATTTCCAGATATTTTTCGACCAAAATAGTAGTTTTTCCAGAACCTGCATTAGCAATTACTATTTGGTGTCTATCATTAACAAGTGTTGATAATTGTTCTTTTGTAAATTCCATAAACTAAATTAAATTCATTTAGAAAATCATACAAATTAAGCAAAAATATTTGAATTTATAGGGTAAAAATTGAGAATTGTCAAAAAAAATATAGGGTTGTCTCACGACAGCCCTATACAAGACTTGTTATGGCAAATAGTAAACTATTTGTCCAAAAAAAGTTCTCTACCGAATATAAAGACGTTTTTTCTTCACTAAAGGTTACAATTCCATAAAAAATTACAAATTCCTTATTCATTCACTATAAGGATAAATATTGAATTTGAAATTAAAATCCATTTTTTATCTTACACAACGACGATATCTATTCAGCAACTTTTTATAAAGATTATGTTAACTTGTTACAATGTAACAATGTATCAAGTTCGCAAATTCCTTTATGTAAATTGTTAATTATTAGTAGTTTTTTTTTAGTTCCTTAAAATAATAATATTAATAATCGTACTTATAATTATATAACCAAATATGAGGTTACTCATGAAATATAAATTCAAATTACTATCAGCACTTTTTGCTGTTTCTCTAATTCTCTTTTCTTGCTCACAGAATAACACTTCCCCTGTATCTACAGAGGATTTTTCTAATTCTTATATTGTTGTTTTCAATCAATCAGGTAATCAGATTCAAAGCAACAATTCAGATGCAAGAATTATCGAGCTTTTTGCAAAACACAATATTCAAATGAGTGAACTAAAATTTACTTATTATAACGTATTGAATGGTTTTGCTGCAAATTTAACAAAAGACCAAGTTAAATCTTTGGAAAAAGACAAATCAATAAACTACGTAGAAAAAGACCAAGTTATTACCCTTGGTGATGAAGTAGACATTTACAAAAGGGTTGTTACTCCTCCTACTCCTCCTTCCGGTACCAACTGGGGTGTATCTTATGTAGGAGGACCTCTAGCAAATACTGATGCAGGTGTTGCTTGGATTGTTGATACTGGTATTGATTATACCCATGAAGGTTTGAATGTTAATACTTCTTTAAGTGCAACTTTTGTAACACGTACAAAAAGTGCAAATGATGATAATGGCCATGGAACACATTGTGCAGGTATTGTTGGATATGAAAACACAAGTGATAATATAATCGGTGTTTGCCCGGGAGTTACAGTAATTGCTGTGAAAGTACTTAACAAACTAGGTTCCGGCACATATTCTCAAATAATTGCCGGGATTGATTACGTTGCCGGTAATTTAGTTACAGGTAAATTAAATGCTGTAAATATGAGCTTTGGTGGTGGCATTTCAGAATCCCTTGATGCTGCTGTATATTCATTAGCAAGTAATTCAAATGTAGCTGTATGTATTGCTGCCGGGAACTCCACTGCGAATGCTAATAATTATTCACCTGCAAGAGTTAATGGAAATCGTATTTATACAATTTCAGCACATGATTCTAATGGTGCTTTTGCATATTTCTCAAATTTTGGAAATCCACCAATTGATTTTTCAGCTCCCGGTGTTTCCATTTATTCTTGCTATAAAAACGGAGGCTATGCCACAATGTCCGGTACTTCAATGGCTACACCTCATTGTGTTGGTATCTTATTAGCGACAGGTGGTACAATAAACTATGTTGGTTTTGTAACAGCCGATAAAGATTCAACACCTGATAAAAAAGCTCACTTGTAAAAGAGAACATTTGAATACAAAAAAACCGCTTATTAAAGCGGTTTTTTTTTGTTTTACCTCCATTTTCTCGGTTTTAATGCTTGTGATTTGTAAATACAAATTTTTTTTTGCACACTTTGTACTTTTTTGCTAAAATTTTTGTTTAGTATATATGAACAAATTCAATTAATAAATTTTGGAGTTATTTTATGAAGTTATTTATTCTAATTTTAATCTTTTTATATTCAAATTCTTTGTATGCTCAAACCAGCAGCATGTACGTGAAAATGAAGAATAGCCAAGTTTTCACAATTAATTTGGGAGAAATGCAAAAAATCACTTTTGAAGGGATTGGTGCCTTCAACGAAAAGCTATTTAAAACAAATGATTTGAAAATTTTAGGAAATTACCCAAATCCTTTCACTGAAAAAACCGATATCATTTTTGAATTGAATACCATCAGTCAAGTAAAAATCAACATTTACAATTCTTCAGGAAAACAAATACAATCTCTTAGCTACAGTGATTGCAAACTTGGTGAAAACGTGATTCAATGGGATTGTAAGGATCAAAATAATGAAAAGGTGGCCGTAGGAATATATTTTTACGAAATCCAAACAAAAAATGAATTTCAGTCAAAAAAAATGATATTAGTAAAGTAGGTGCCAATATGAAAAACATTTTTTACATTATTATATTTTGTTTTCTTTTAAGTAATAAATCCTATTCTGAAATTACGCTTCACATACATTCATTCAATGGAAGCGTACAAGACTTTAATGTTTCAGACATTTCTGATATCACCTTTTCTAACGAAAAAGTATCTTCCTTTTTAATTTTATACAACAAAGTTGATAGTCTGAATTTTTATATTGATTTACAGTACATAAAGTCTATAGCATTTGAATCTTCAAATTTACTAATAAATAGTACTGACACAACTCTTTCATTCCAAATAAATCAAATTGACAGTATAGTTGTACTTCCCAAAAAAGAGAAACTTATAACTGTAAATATTTATGATCATTTAGAATGCTTGAAAAATCTGAAAATTAACTCTTATGTTGATTTTTTAAAACCATTCAATTCTCAGGGAAAAGCAAATATATATATCAAATCAGAAAATATACCCCAGTTAGTTTTTGTCACAGATAATTCAGGAAATCTCATAGCGATGAGTTTGATAAAATCTACAGAAACTTCAGTGACAATTGATGTTCTAAGTACAGTCACTGCTTTGGTATACGAAAATGCTAAATTAATGGGGATGAATGATGAAAAAAGTTCTAGTATGGTAGTTGATTATATTATGAGTTTGAATGAAGTTCATTATATAGCTTCATTTCTTGAAGATGATTTCATTAATTGTAAATCATTTATCAATTCTATTGAAAAATTAACGCCAATTCTAAGATTAGCATACCTTAAAACTTATGAATATGCCACCGGAGAAACTCTAGGGAAAATTGAACAAATTGCAAAGAATAATAACAAAATTGCTATTCAAAATGAAACTATTGATGTTTACCCTGCTTATTCCCCGTCTCTAAATGTTTCAACTGAAAAAGATGACTCCGGAAATTATTGGATGAATGTTTCAAATAAACTCCGAAGACATGTCAGCATAAGGGAATCAGGTGTTTCTAATCAAAAATATGAATTGGCTCCCACAAAAAATATTACAGGATTTCAGTTAAGCAATACCTTTGATAATCAATTTCAGACTGAATTATCCATAAAAAGAGAGATTCCTTCAGAACCGCTTCATACAATCGGTATTTCAACAAACAGACCCGGGAATGAGAAATACTTCGAATTATATGAAGATCCTATCCGTTTTGAAGCGATTTCAAGAACTTTGACAAGTTTATGGTTAGCAACAGAAAATGATCTCTTAACAGGTTTAATCCCCTATAAATTGAATGATTATCATTGGAAGAGTTTTTTCAAAATAATAAGTAAAGAAATTGCACTTTATATACAATCGAAAGAAATTCTGACAGTGCTTAATGACGGACTTATGGATACTGTCTTTACAATGCTTTGCCAGAAGATGGAAAGTGATAATTATTTCTGGAAAAAAGTATTTCATCAAGCAAGAATATATGTTCCTTTGGATGTAATTCAGAATATCATCCTTGCTTCAAAAGTATCTCACACAGAAAATGAATTAGGATTTTTATCAGAAGAATTTTCATTCTCTGATGAATACATTAAATTTACAATTGATAATCCGAATCTGGATGTAGAACCACCTAAAGCAGAGTTTTCACCTTATGATTACAGGAAAATAAATGCTAACGCAAATATTCTTATTCCATTGAATATAACTGATAATACTCAATTAAAAAAAGTATTAGTATATATTGATGATAATTTTAATTATCCAATAGCAATTTCAGATATAAATGGAACAATGGAAAAATATACCTCAAACTGGAGTACTTCAGGATTGATTGGTTTGCACTTTATAAATGCTGCAACATATGATGCTAATGAAAATCATGCAAATAACTATAAGATCGCATTAATTTCCGGGAATCCTGATAATAGTTATCTACCTGATTTGAAAATATTATCACCTGAAATAAATGAAATTGACAGTTTAATTAATGCTTCAATAATTGTACAAGCTGAATCAGAGAATAATATTTCCAAAATTGATTTTTACTTAAACGGTGAAAAAATTCAATCAAAAGAATTTTTCATACTTAACAAATTAGTAAAAGATACACTAATCTTCAATTCAACCGGTTACATGAAGGATTCCGTTTCAATAAAAATTATTGCTTATGATTGGAACTTTAAAAAAGTTGAAGTTAATCAGAAATTCAAAGTAATAAATCAATTTTCTAAAACTCCTCCTGTTATACTATGGCAAAAATGTTTTGGAGGTACAAATGATGAATTGTTAAGTTCGATTATTCAAACTCATGATGGAGGATACATCATGGCTGGTTCTACTAATTCTAATGATGTGCAAGTATCGGGAAATAACGGAAAATATGATTTTTGGATTGTAAAAACTGATGCCGAAGGAAAGTTAAAATGGCAAAAATGTGTTGGTGGAAGTAGAGATGATTTTGCAACTTCAATTATAGAAACTAAAGATGGAGACTTCATAGTTGCCGGTTATACCGAATCATTCGACAAAGATATCCCTAAAAATCATGGTGCTATAGATGTTATGGTTGTGAAAATTGCGCCAAACGGAACTGTATTATGGGTAAATACTCTTGGGGGTACATTCATTGATGAAGCACACTCTATAATACAAACAAGTGATGGGGGATTTATTCTTGTTGGTGAAACAAAATCAAACGACCAGGATGTTACAGATAATCGGGGTAATTCAGATTTCTGGGTTGTAAAATTAACAGAAGCAGGAAATATTCAATGGCAAAGATGTTTTGGCGGTAGTCGAGACGACATAGCCTATAGTGTGATTGAAACTAGTTATGGAGGTTATGTTGTTGCAGGTGAAACACAATCGATTGATGGTGATATTTCAGAAAATCATGGAAGTATTGATGCCTGGATTATCAGTTTGGATTACGATGGAACACCACTCGGAGAAAAAAGTATTGGAGGTTCAGAAACTGATAAAATATTTAAAATTGAGGAAACTGCTGATGGAGATTTTTTAATTGCGGGAGAATCACAATCTAGTGATGGAGACATTAAGGCAAATTATGGTGAATCTGACTTCTTCTTCGCAAGATTAAAATATGATGCATCAATTAAATATGGATATGAATTTGGAGGAATTTATTCAGATTATTGTTACGGAATGGAACAATTAAAGTATTCTAATTATTTACTTGCCGGATCAACTGGTTCAAACGAATTTGACGTATCAGGAAATCATGGTAAAAGTGATGTTTGGATTATTAAAATAATGAATGATGGAACAAAACTCTGGCAAAAATGCTTAGGAGGTACTGGAAATGATGTTCTATTCTCAATTGATAATACAAAAGACGCATGCTTAATCCTAGGTGGTCAAACTGATTCCAATAATGGAGATGTGTCTGGAGGTAAAGGAAATAAAGATTATTGGTTAATTAAAATAAAATAGTTTTGTTATAAATCAGACTCATTACAAGTTTTTAACTTTACTAAAACTAGTAATGAGTCTATTTCATTTACCTTTCTAATTACTGCAATCCATCAATTTCATATTGCTTTTAGCTGTTGCATTGCCTGGATCAAGTTGCAGTACTCTTTTGTAATACTTACAAGAATTATCCTTATCCCCCATTCCCTGGTAAGAAACTGCCAAGTATAAGAATGCAAATGAATTATCAGGAAATGCTTCTGTCCATTTTTTTGCAACTCTATTTAATTCATTGTAATCTTTTTTATCCAAATGATAATTTGCAATCTTCGCATAAGCCTGAATAACAGCATTTTGATTTATTGAAGGATAAGAAGCATAAAGTGTAAGTACCCTTTTGTATTGATCTACACCTTCTTTCACATTAGAAAGTTGGATTAATGCATCACCGAGATATACAATTGCAAACACATTGATACTGTCAAGGGCAATTGACTGCTGAAAATAATAAGCCGCTGAGTCAGGTTGACTTGAGAATAGATAATTTGTACCAATAACATATAATACTTTTGAATTAAGTGAATCCTGACATGCTGCGGTTTCTAGTCTCAGTTTCAGCATATTGGTAGATGCTTCATAATCTTTTCTATAACTCAATAAATTTCCTATTGAATACATTAAACCGCAACTATTGTCCTTATCCATATCAATTGCTTTTTTAAATTGATTAATTGCCTCAACAGTATCTGCTGCAAAAAATGCTGCTTGACCGAACTTCCTGTGATCTTCAGCAGTAAAATCAGTTGAAACTTCTAATTTGCGATAAGTATCCATAGCTAGTGGATAATTTTTTACTGCGAGATAGCAATCAGCAAGCTTTTGTGTAGCTGTGGTTCTTATTGAATCAATTTCATTTGCACATTGTATTAATTGGGGAATCGCTTCTTCCCATTTACCAAGATTAAATAATGATTGTGCAAAATACCATCTTCCTAATGAACCATTTGGACGTAATTTAATATATCTGGAAAGTGGAGGTGCAGCGTCAGCAAATCTATCTGAGAAAAACCATATTTTACCTTGTTCGAAGTATGCTTTAGCATTCATAGAGTCGAGCTTAGATACTGTGTTCCATTCTTTCAATGAACGTGTGAAAAGTTCATTAGCCAGGTCTCTGTCTAATTCTCTTGTAGCAAGCCAATAATATGAAGTTGCAAGCTTAAAATGCGCTTCTACTATTGTGGAATCAAGTTCAACAGCTTTTAAGTAATTATCTCTAGCCAATTCATATACTCTTCGTGCATAATAGAAATTACCGGAAGTAACATATATATCTGGATTATTAGGGTCAAGAGCCATAGCCCTGTCAATTTCAATTTCAGCTTCTGTAAGTGAATCTGCTTTTATATAAATTTCAGAAGCTGTCAAATAATTTTGAACTTCTTTCTTATTATCTTTTATTGTTTGATTAATAATTTTCAATGCTTTATTAAAATCATTTACTGAAGCAAGTGTCAAAGCATATTTGCGATTAATTTCCTGATTCTCATCTTCAATATCATATGCCTTAGCATAATATTTTAAAGCATCCTGATATTTTTCCAATTCAAAGTAAACATCTCCGCATGTAGTCAAAAGTTTTAAGTCTTTTGGCTTTTCAGTAGAAACTTGTTGAATCATTTCTTGAGCAGCCTCAAAATCTTTGTTCGTAACTAATCTATAAAATTCGTCAATGGAATTTTGAGCTAATAGTGTCCATGAAGATACAATTAAGGCTACTACAATGATGATAGTTCTGTACATTTTATTCCTCTTTTATTAATACAATCTTTGCATAACTCGGTACAATACCGAAATCTTTAAAATACTTTTGAATATAGGACTCTTTTGAAATGAATGTTGCAAACCAAAGAGCTATATCTTTTTTTTCTTGTTGAAGAAATATTCTATGTTTGATTATAAATGGATATAATCCCTGAACAATATATGCTTGATGAACAGGTTTGGGATTTACATATTCTCCTTTTTCGTTCAAATATCCTAGTGGAATTGGTTTGAATCGTAAGTCTCCAAGAATGTGACTTAAATATGCTATCCCAATTGCATTTGGATGCGATTCAACATAATCCTTAACTGAATCAAGAGACGAAAAAGTTTTAATTATTCTTTGAGTTTTAGAATCTTTTAAAACCATTTCTTTGAAATTTGCATATACAGATGTATTTAATTCTGGCAAAACAAATTCAGGATTATAATTAAGATTTAATCCAAATTGTGATTGTGTTTTATAATCAATTAAGTATTTGCACAAATTTGACACGTTTAAAGTATCAATCGGTACATTTTTATTCACAAAGAAAATTAAAGCATCTTCTGCCATCTCCCATGGATCAGGTAATTGAACATTAAATGCATTTTTCAATGAATCTTCGTCTTTCAAATAATTCCTTGACTGTAACAGTACTTTTGCTTTTCCATTTAATAATAAGGCCATTCCTTCTCTCGAAGAAACAGAGACAAAGTTTGATTTAATATCCGGAAAAGCTCTTTGGTAGAGTTTAAATACAGTGTCAATCATTGGAGTTAGAGTATTATCATAATAAACAGTTAATTCCCCTGAATTCCATGCTTCATACTCACTTTGTTGATTTTTACTTCCACAGGAAATTAAAAAAATCAATGAAAATATAAATATAACAGATTTCATTTTACTCTCTCATATACTTAATCTTCGTCATTTTTTTCTTTTAAGTTCTGATATCTTTGGCTTGCTGAACGATAAGAGAAAATTCTATAAACTCCGAACAGCACCATTATAGCTCCAAATGCTCTAACCATTGTATTATCGCCTCTTGAAAGATTAAAATAATCGAAAAAAATCAAAATCCCAAAGACAATAATTATTATTCTGATTCCGTAATTTAAAATTTTATTAAACATTTTGTAAACTATTTAATTTGCAACTTTATAGAAAAGCTAAATTATCAAAAAATTATCTAACATTTTATATGTCAACTCAATTTTTCTGAATTTCTTAATTTTTCAGTTTAAACTTAATTGGAATACTTACCCAAACCATTAAAGCAACTCCATTTTGTAATGCAGGTTTGAATTTGCCGTATTTTTTAATTGCATCCAATGCTGCTTGATTCAATAATTGATTTTCTGTATCTTCAACAAACATCTTTCTGACAGAACCATCAACATCAATTAAAACCTTAATGTAAACTAAACCTTCAATTCCAGCTTTACGTGCTAATTCAGGATATTTAACTAATGATGCAAGTTTAAAATAATCAATTCCCGGTTCTTTTTCGTAATAAACTTCTTCATTTGGATCCGGTTCCACAGGTGCTGTAACATTTGTTTTAACATTCTCATTTTCTTTTGAAGTACCTTGGTTATTGCTTGGTCCAAAACCTGCTTCATCTGTTCCATTCGGAGAAGTAAATCCAATATGTGCTACATCTGCAAAATCATCTTTATTAGGAATAATTTCTGCATCAGGTATTGGGACAGGAGTTCCTGCTTTACCTTTCATAAAAGGATTATGTGTGATTTCCTTAGGAACTTTAATTACGATTGTTTCTGGTTTATCAGGAGCAATTGGCTGCAAAACAACAGTTGGACCAGAAAAAACAAGTGGAGCATCCAATGATTTCAGTTCAGGCAAAGTACTGAAAATAATGACGAACAATAAGCTGGTTAATGCACTTAAGACAGCAAAACTATAGAAAGTATTTTTGCGAATTTGTGACTTTAGCTCAAACGCTCCATAATGACTTTTATAATCATTAATATAAATCGTTGTTGTATTCATCTTCCCCTCCCGAAAATTTAATGTGTATAAGAACTCATTTTATAATTAAGACACAGGAAGATATCAGAAAGTTACATCAATCTAATTTATTTAGTTATTTTCAAAAAAAAAGGGATAGATGGTCAAGAATCTATCCCTCAATATTATAAAAAAAGAACTAACGCAATTTGAATTGTATTGGAATTGAAATCCAACACATAATTGGTTCTTGATTTTGAATTGCAGGTTTAAATTTACCGTATGCCTTAATTGCATCAATTGCAGCAGAATTCAACAGTTCATTTTCGGAATCCTCGATAAAGTATTTACGAACTGTTCCATCTTTATCAACTAAAACACGTAAAACAACACGTCCTTCAATATTGGCACGTCTTGCCAAATCCGGATATTTTACCAAACCCTGTAATCTTGTATAATCCACACCAGGTTCCTTTTCAACAGGAATGAATTCATCTGGTTCAGGTTCCTTTTCCTTAACCTTAACGTCAACTTTAGTGTTAGCATTAAAGTCAATATTACTGGAAAAACCACCCAAATCAAGTCCTGTCCCACCTTCTGCTGAAGCACGAGATTGAATATCAATTGTTGCAAATTCCTGCATGTCAGGAGTAATCTGAGCATCAGGTACAGGTATTGGAGTACCTGCACGAGCAGCAGGACCATTATTGATTATTTGTTCAACTGGTGGTGGTGGTGCATCTGTGGCTTCCTCCTGTGGAGGAAGGTCAACGATATCTAATTTAGCTATTGGAGCTAATTTCTTAACTTTTGGACCAGATGATGTAATTTCTGCATAAACAAAATATAAAAGGAATAAAAGTATAAATAATGCTGCAGTGATAAGAAAACCACGATAAGTATATTTACGTATTAAAACTTTTAATTCCTTTGCACCATAGTCAGGTAACATATCCAAAGGTTGAGTAATAGTTTCAGTCATCTTACAACTCCTTTATCTGATTCAATTGATCTTCCAAAAGTGGAGCAATTGTAAAACGACGTTTTCTTTCTTTTGGCTTACCTGTTTCAGGGTCAATATCTTTACTTAATTTATCCACAATCACAGCTTCAGCCTGATTGAGAGCATCAAGTATAGATACAATTTCTCCATATGGTGCTTCAGTAGAAACATAAAGTCCGACAATTAATTTATTTTCCAATTCAGGTTTAAGATTTTCTCTAATAGAGATTTCTTTCACCTTTTTAACCATTTCTTTACTTTCAATTTTTTCTGGCTCATCCTGACCCATAGCAAAGAATAATTCACCATCGTCACGAACAAAGAAGGATAAAAGTTCAGATGCTTTCACTTCAACTTGTTCAGTAATTTCCGGTGGAATAGACATTTCCATAACCTGTGGTGCAGCCATTGTTGTTGTTAACATAAAGAATGTTAGTAACAAAAATGTAATATCCACTAGTGGAGTCATATCTATTCTAAAGCCAACTCTTTTTTTGACCTTTCTTTTACTATTGCCACGTTTGGGTTTTGCACCCAAACTTAAGCCTTCGCCGCCTCCGGACATAATTTATCTCCTTTAAATGAGAAAATAATAGTTAAAACTACATACCTTCTTTTTCGGTAACAAAGTTAAATACTGTTGCTTTATTCTTTCGTAAAATGTTCATAGCATCATCAATCCATTTGAACCTTAATCTTCTATCAGCATCGATTGCAAATTTAGTATTTGCACGAACTAATCTTGTGTTCTGGACTAATTGATTGAGCACTTCAACTGAAACTTTAAGCTGAGGTGAAGATCTCTGTTCTTCGTTCAATCCTTCGATTGAATTCCACACTTTCTCTCTGTCAGTTTCATTAGAAAGTTCGTAATAGTAATTTGTATCCAATGTCACAGAATCAATGGCAACTTTAATCACAGCCAAATCATTCTGAGGTATTGTAGTAGTGTCAGGTGTTACTTTTGGTCTCTGAATAGTAAACTTCTGCTGGGATTCTGCATCACTTTTGAACTTGGCAGTAAACATAAAAAATGTTAAAAGCAAGAAAGTGATATCCACCAACGGTGTCATATCTATTGTAAAACCAACTCTTTTCTTTTTTACCTTAGGCACGTTATCTCCCTAAGTTATTATTTCTTAATACGAATTGTGAATATCTGCATTACGTTGAGGATAGCTTCATCAATCATATATGTGAAGTTATCAACCTTAGTTGTAAAGAAATTGAAGGCAACTATTGAAAGAATAGCACCTATCAAACCACCTGCTGTATTATATAGCGCTTCAGAGATACCTATTGACAACTGAACAGCTGATACAGTACCACTAACAGCCAACGCCTGGAAAGCACGAATCATACCAAGTGTTGTTCCTAATAATCCCACCATTGTTGCAATAGAAGCAACTGTTGAAAGAACAACCAGGTTCTTTTCGAGCAATGGTGTTTCTAAGTTCATTGCTTCATCAATTGAGCGTTGAACTTCGGCTAATTTCTTTTCTCCCATAAATTCGGGATCATTTTCAATTGTTTTAAAGCGATCAATTGCTGAACGAAGAATGTTAGCAACACTTCCACGTTGACTGTCGCATTTTTCGATTGCAGAAGTTAAATCGCCATTTTGTAAATCCTTCACAACATTTGAAATGAAAGTTTCAGGATTGTTTTTACCTTTAGCTTTATTGATTGAAAGAAATCTTTCGAAAATAAAGCATATTGAAATAATAATCAAGGACATCAGTAAACCTACAAGAGGACCACCTGTATATACTGTACCAAGAATATTACCCGGTTTAGGTTCATGTTTCAACATTGGATCCAGAAAGTTATCAGGATTACCCAATACAAGATAAAAGATTGCGTAACCAACAACTAAAGAAGCTGCAATTACAATAATATTAACGTAGTTTTTCATTTAAACCTCGTTTATAAGTTATTAATTATTAATTAGATAAACTATTTATCGCCTTTTCTAAACTCTCTGCAATTTCGAAAACCAAAGTTAATTTTGTTATGATGAAAATGTTTTCAATTGATTTACTTATATTGCAAAGAATAACCTCACCTTCACGTTTTGCAAAATTTGCGTGACTTGCTATTAATATACCTAACGCAGTAGAGTTCACATAAGTTACATCTGCTAAGTTAATTATTAATTTTTTTTCGTTTTTTTCAGCAATATCGTTTAAAGTATGCTTGAGCAGGTCTGTTTCTTCACCACCAATAAACTTTCCGCTTAAATGTATGATAGTCCCGCCAATTTGTTTTTCAACTTTAACCCTCGACATTTCTAATTCTCCTTTATTTAGAATTTCAAAACTAACAATTTTTTATAAATTATAAGTTATAAATCAATAAAATTCTTACCGTATACTATTTAATTATTCACAATTTCAAGCTTCATTCTTTCTTAAGATTATGATTCTGTCAAGATCAGCAAAATCTTTCAAAATTATTACATTGTATGAAGGATTTTTGAATAATTTAAGTAGTTTATCTGTATTACGACCGTCAATTTCCAAAAGCATCACACTCCCCTCTTTCATTTTTAATATAGTTTCTGAAAATTTCTTGTAAAATGTCAATCCATCCATATTATCTGTTAAGGATATTTTAGGTTCAAAATTTAGGATTGATTTTTCCAAAAACAGCATCTTATCTAAAGGTATATATGGCGGATTTGATACGATTACATCAAAATTTCCATAATCTAATTCATCTAATAAAAAATCATTTTTAATTAGTTCAACATTTCCAGAAGTATATTGTTCTAAATTCTCTTTGGCAAGTAAAAGTGTATCGTCATTAATATCGGTAGCCAATATCCTGCTTTCAGGTAATTCCATAGCTAAAGAAATTGCAATACAACCTGTACCGGTACCAATTTCCAAGATATTTAACTTATTACCAAGTTCTTTACATATCTTAAGAGTTTTTTCAACAAGAATTTCAGTTTCAGGACGTGGAATTAAGGCTCTTGAATCGCATTTGAATTTCCTTCCGTAAAAAGTAGTTTCACCAAATATATACTGCAGAGGTTCAAATTTTAATCTACGGTTTACATATTTCTTTAAAATATCCAATTGAGAATCATTCAATGGTCTATCGAACTGTAAATACAATTCCATTCTTGAGCATGACAAAATATGTGAAAGCATAAGTTCGATTGTTAATCTTGGAGATTCTATTCCTTTGTTATGGAAATAGTCTTGTCCCCATCTTATTAAATCAATCAAGGTTCTGAGTCTTTCTTTTGCCAAAATTTACACAATTGTTAAAAGTCGTAACAAAAAATTTTACAAATTTATACAAACTTTATTTAATTGATTATGAATTATTGTTTTTGTTGAAAAGTTTGTGGATAATATAATAAATTGACTGTAAAATTTCAGGAAAAGACACTATTACATGTTTATAATTTTGGAAAGTAAGTTGAAAGAAAAAAACCCTCCAATTGGAGGGTTTTTAAATTTGTTTAAAAATTATTTTTTCTTAGCAGCTGCTTTCTTTTTTGGTTTATGAGCTGCAACTAATTCGTGTAATGCTTTGCCTGCTTTGAATTTTGGAACTATTTTAGCAGGAATAGTAATTTCAGCACCAGTTTTTGGACTTCTTCCTTTTCTTGCTTGACGATGTGAAACAGTGAAAGTACCGAATCCAACCAAAGTAATTGAACCATGTTGTCCTAATTCTGTAGAGATAGCTGCCAAAGTAGCTTTAATCGCTTTTTCAGCATCAACTTTTTTCATTTCTGCAGATTCTGCAACTGCGTTAATTAAGTCATTTTTGTTTAAGCCCATAATTCCTCCTTTATTGATTACTCTAGGGCTAGAGTTAAAAAAAATATAAATTATTTTTCAATAGAATTTTACTTCAAATCGATTAACTAATAGCAATTTAAGTAAATTTTCTTTATTAAACAAAAAATTTGGAATTTTTTTTTACTTTTTTATCAACATTTCTAAATAATTATCATATTTTGTTGAAAATTGGTCACTATTCTCCACTTTACATAATTCTGCACTTGTTTTGCCAAGTTTTTTTTGGTTTAATTAACAAGATATAATTTGTACAAAACGACATTTCAAAGACTATTAAGGTCGATTTTTGTGGGAATTGACAATTGTCACTTCTTATCAATTTTACGTAACTTATTTGTAATTATATAGTTGCTGAAATATATTCAATTTATATTTACTTTCACTTATTACAAAATTACAATTTATAACATTCATATTTCTCAATGGATTAAAAATCATAAATACTGAATACTCACTTCTGTACAAGCTTTTCACGGATAGTAAATCTGATAGGGCTTATTAGAATGATAAAAAGAAATTTTTTATTTGAATTTTAATTTTTTGAAAATATTATTTCTTGAAATTATTCAAATATTTGAAGTTTTTGCTTTATTTCATTATTATCGGGACTTAATTTTAAAGCTCTCTCGTAATAATATTTTGCTTTATCTTGATTTGATATTTCAAGATAATATGCACCCAAATGTGCATTAATTTCCCAATTAAATGCATCTTTTTCTAAAGCTTTAAATTGGTACTTTTCTGCTGAGTCATAATTCTTAAGTAAAAATTGAATCCAACCATATGTATCAAGGTATGAAGCATTTTCTGGTTCAGTGGTAATCGCAATTTTCGAAAGCAATAAAGCTTCTTCCAATCTATCAGGAAAAATACTTAAAAAATATGCATAATTATTATTTGCTGATGGATCATTTTCATTAATAAGCAATGCCTTTCTATAATATTTTTCTGCTGAATCTAGTTTATTTACTTTTTGAAACACATCTGCAAGAATTAATGTCCTATCTACTTCCCAGGGATTTGCTTCCTGAAATTCAACAAAATATTCCAAAGATTTTTCAAAATCTTTTTCTCTATAATAAAATGCTCCAATTGATTGAAGGTAATTATCATTTTTCGGATATTTCTTTGAAAAATCCTCTAATGTCTTAATTTCAGACACTTTGTCACCAATTTGCTGGTAAAAATAAGAAACAAATAATGGATGCACCGAATTAGTATCGTTTAATTCTAATGTCTTTCCTGAATAATAATGCACCAAATTTGTGTCAGCAATTTTGGTAGCCAAACTTGCCCCAAGATAAAATACATTTGCATTTTCTGTTTTTATGTTCTTTTCATATTTATAATTTATTAAATATTTTTCGGAAATTTTTGAAAAATTTTCAATATGTTTGTCCATGTTAATTAAGTTTGAAAATATCCCTGAATAAAAAGATTCAATTATAATTTCATCTTTATTTTCAATTATCTCGTAAAGACTGTCCAGTTTCCTGAAATAATTATTATGACATATATAATATACACAATACTGCACGTTATCAGGTGTTGAATTCTTGGCTATTAAATCAAATAGCTCTGGATAAAATTTTTCTGGATAGATTTCGCTAAGTAAATTAAAATAGCGGAAAGTAATTTCCTGATTTTCAACTCGATTTAAATAGATCTTATATAATTCTAAGGCTCTTTTATCTTTTTTATATGCTAAAAGTTCGGCAAGGGCAATTATATTTTTACTGTTAGGATCAAGTTCATAGCTTCTTTCAACTACTTTTAGAGCAGCATCATCATCACCTGCATACAAGAAAATCGAATAAAGTATCTCTAAGGTTCTCATGTTTTCTGGATCTAAATCGTAAGCATTTATAGCTGCATCCAGTGCATTGTAAATATTATTCACTTTAATATTCGCTTCAGAGAGTGACAGATATATTGAAGCAGATTTTTCGAATTTCAATGCATTTTCGAAATTATTTATTGCTTGACCGAAATTTTCATTTGTCATCTCAACCAATCCACGGATATAATAATCCTGGGCTATGGATGATGTATCTACTTGTGGATCTTTCCGATAATCATTGAGTTTTTGTTTTAAATATTCACTCAAACTATTTTTTTTACTTATTAGTTCTTTTGAATTAACCTGATTTCTAATTTCATTAGTAGATGAACAACTTGATATAAATGAAGCAGAATAAAGCAGTATAACAAATAGAAATATATTTATAAAGAATTTCATTTTTCCCTTTCTTGACTTAACTAATTTGAAAATGTTAATTTTGTAATTTGTAAAAATAACTATTTTTAGAGAATTTACTTATTCAGGTATGAACAAACTATTTATTAGTGTTATCATTGTAACAAGGAATCGTGAAGACGGATTACGAAAAACATTAAATAATTTCCTTAATCAGAATTACGTTAATTGCGAATTTATAGTTATTGATAATTATTCTGAAGGAATTAACTGGACTGAGTTTCGACAAGACTTCCCTAATGTGAAATTTATTTTGTTAAAAGAAAATCATAGTATGCACGCTTTTGATTTCGGACTTAAGGAAGCAAAAGGGGAAATAATCTGGAGAACTGATGATGATTCTAATCCAGTTGATTTGAATACATTTGAAAAAGTAAATATAATATTTCAAAAATTCTTTGACATTGATATTATTGCAACTGAAATTCAAGAACCATTATTTGATAATGTAATTACTCCCTGGTACCCTTTCAAAGTAAATAGAAATAATGTACCTGAAAATGGATACAAATCCAACACATTTTATGGGGCAGGTGCTGCAATCAGAAAAAAAGTTTTCGACAAAATTGGAACATTTTGGGGATTTGGATATGAAGAATTAGATTTTTCCACAAGAGCAATTTTGGCAGGTTTTCACATAAGATATTTTCCAAACATTGTTACAGACCATTATAGTTCAAGAGAAAATAGAAATGAACATCAAAGATTGATTGTAATGGCAATGCAGCAAATTCATTATCATTCAAAATATTTTAATTTTCCAAGAGCTTTTTCACGTCTGATTCTTATAATCATGTCACAAAATCTCGAAGCATTGACCAGAAAAAGTAATCCGAAAATTTTTTGGAAATTAAACATTAGCATAATAAAAGTTTTCTTAAAAACAAGAAAAAATGAAAGAATAAAAGTTTCATCAGAAATGCTACAAGAGATAACTCTCGGTGAAAATTTCTTTTTGAGCACAATGCGCTATTTTAAAATACGAATCAACAGAATGCTTAAAAAAATAATTGATTAATCAGATTAATTTGCTTTGATTTTTGAATTTAATGGTCCCCGTAAGCCACGATAACTGGTTAACCTTGCTTCAACAAATCCGATTGGAATCTTAGTTGCAACTTTTACAGGCATTTTTCTATCATCATCTGTAAGCCAAATATAAATCGAACCGTCACTTTGGAATAAACCACCTTGATTCACTAATGGCTCAATTAAAATACAATTAAACTTGCCTGCTTCAACTTCGCAAGTTTGTTTACCATGTACTTTCACTCCTAATGTATAGGTTGTATCCTTAAAAAAGTTTTTCAAATAAAGTACGTGTCCATTTTTAAACTTGTTTAATTCAAGTGTTCTTACGTAATAAAATGCAGAAATAATATCATGTACATATTCTGGTATATCGTATATATTTTTCTTGACATAAGCTTTGTGATTAACTTGGTCGAATTCAGCTCTTGAATCTCTTTTATAATTACCTTCTCTTACTTTTTGTCTGAATTCCCATGAAAAAATACCGCCAATATCAATTATGGAGATAAATGCATCTCTTACTTTGTACAGAAAATCAAGGCTTTCAAGAGATTTTACTTCGAATTTTACTACATAAGATTTTCTGCCGGATTTAATTACAGGATTTTTATCAATTTTCAAATAACCTGTTCCAGCTACAATGAATTTGTAACCTACATTATATTCAAGGTTTTCACCAAAACCGAAAGCTTCATTTTTAACAAATCTGAATTTATAATCTTTTGCATCAATTACATCTGATGATGTTGAATCTGATAATTCAATGTCTTCTTCCTGAGAAATCAAAACGAATGAAAAAGTTATAAAAATTATTAAAAAAAGAAGTATTAACTTTTGAAAAGAAAAATATTTTTTAATTTTTTTCATATTGTGTTTTTTAATCAAAAAACGAAAAAAAATACTTTACATTGAGTAAATCAATGAAAAGTATTAAAATTGTTGTCTAAAATTATTAATTATCGGAACCGTAATCTCTTAATCGATATCCAACACCACGTATACTTTGCATTAATTGTTTGCTTTTCTTATAGTCAATTTTTAACCTTAGTCTCTTGACGTAAACATCAATAATGTTGGAATCAGGATCGAAATTGTGCTTCCAGACATGTTGAGTGATAGTAGAGCGACTAAGAATTCGATTTTTATTACGCATAAAATATTCCAAAAGTGAATATTCTTTTGTTGTTAGTTCAATTTCCTTCCCATCCCTTATTGCCAGATGAGACACAGTATCCAGAACTAAATCACCGCATTTCAATTTCGTAGTTTTATCTGGTAAAGTTCTACGTAAAATTGACCGTAAACGTGCTGATAATTCTTCCATGGCAAATGGTTTACCCAGAAAATCATCTGCTCCCAAATCAAGCCCTCTTACTCTATCGTCTACGTCATCTCTGGAACTAATCAAGATCAATGGAGTCATTACCCCGGCTTCACGCATTTCACGTAATACTGAAAAACCGTCTTTCCCCGGTAATATTACATCTAAAACGATAGCATCAAAAATGCTGTTCATAACATAATCAATTGCTTGATTGCCATTGTCAGACAATTCGACAATAAATCTGTCTTGTTCTAATCCATGTTGAATAAAACTGCCAATTTTAGGGTCATCTTCGACAACTAGTATACGCATATCATTTATAATTAATTATTTTTCTTTCAATGTAAATACAAATTCATAAATATATGAATTTTCCCAAATTCAATATTCAATTTATCAAGTAATGCTTTTTTGTATTTATTTATTACGAATTAATAAATTATTCATAATTCATTCATTAACGAATGTAAATTTATGAAAATATTTTTAAATAACAAATGAATACAAAATAATATTTTAATATTGATTTTTGATTTTCAATATTTTTTTAAGTTTAGTTTACAATATCATTATTTCTTTAATTGATTTTTGTTAATTTTACATTTTTATAAGAATTAAACTTTGGTATTATAATGAAAGCAGTAAGATTACTAATTATTTTCACTTTATTTTCAACAATTAATCTTTTTGCTCAGGTAGTTCAGTACAAGGGTCCTAAGGATAATACTCAAGCTTGGCAGGACCATTATTCAGTAGCTCCAAGTACAAATAATTGTACTGAGGGTGCTTTACTTGATTCTGAAAAATTGACAATATTGAATTATATTAACTTTATAAGAAGTTTGCATAATTTATTACCTGTGCAATATGATTTGGGAGGAGATGAAGCTGCTCAGAAAGCTTCGTTGATTCAAGCAGCAAATGCATTCTTAACCCATACACCCTCATCTGGTGCTTCATGTTATAGCCAAATTGGATATTACGGCTCCGAAAATTCAAACTTGTTTCTTTATACTATGTCGCAAGAATCAGATGTTGCTTCCAAAGAATCTGTAACAGGTTGGATGAAAGATAACAATTCTGCTAATGCTGTTGATAGATGTGGGCACAGAAGAGCAATAATAAATCCTTTTGTTACCTCAATTTCTTTCGGTAGAGTTGATGGTCCTTCCATTTCCGGAAGTTGGTGCATCGGCATGGCTTTGAAATATATGGACAATGTTGACGGAAATATCCAAAGCAGACCGGTTGATTTTGTTGCATATCCACATAATTCCTATCCTCCCGATATTGTGGACAAAAATTGGTATTTATCCTTCTCGCCAATTTACGATTATACTAAATGGAGTGGAAATACAAACATTGATTATTCCAATGCTCAAATTAATGTAAAAACTGAATCAGGTACGCCCATGAATGTTCATTCACTAATATGGGATTTTGAAGGTTGGGGTGCTATCCATAATAATATTAGGTGGAAAGTTGATAATTTGCAGGATGAAGTAAAATATATAGTAAATATTAACGGAATCTCCGTTAATGGACAAGCTAAAAATTATGAGTATTGGTTTAAACTAACGAATAATGTATTCAATCAGATTCCACAAATCCCACTTCTGACAAATCCTGCAAATGAAGCTACAAATCGTTCGTTGAATCTTGGTTTTTCATGGTCAATTTCTGAATTTACGTATCAATATCAATTTCAGTTAGCACTTGATAATGCTTTTTCCAATATTGTTTCTGACCAAATGGTTGTTGGAAACGGGATTGTTGTAAAGAATCTTTCTCCTCAAACAACATACTACTGGAGAGTGAGAGCAATTAATGATAATGGTTCGAGTGCATGGTCTGATGTAAATACTTTTACTACTGCTGCACCAACACCAGATAAACCAACACTTGCTTCTCCTCCGGATGGTACTCAAGATATACCAACAACTGCAAAGTTAACATGGCAAAATATCCCCGGTGCTGAAAAATATGAATTACAGGTAGCATACAAGAGTGATTTCAGTGGTTTTTCACTTATTTATAATAATAAAGAAATACAGGATACCAGTTTCACTTTACCTAGCGGCAAATTAGACAACTTTATCACATATTATTGGAGAGTTGCTTCTATTGCAAATGAACAAAAAAGTGCTTGGTCTTCGGTCTGGTCATTTAAAACTAAAGATAAGCCTCCTGTTCCTGCAACTGCAATGCTTTCTCAGCCGGCAAATAATGCTGAAAATATTGAATATAATCCATTGATTGATTGGGAAGATGCTGCTGATGCTACTTCATATAGAATACAAATTGCAAAGAACTTTGATTTCGGTGATGAAAATTTAGTGGTCAATAAATCAGTTGAAGAAAGTCAATATCAAGTTATGTCCGGTGAACTTGAATCACTAACAACATATTACTGGAGAATCCAATCAGCAAATGAAAGTGGATATGCAGAATGGTCGCAGACCTGGAACTTTAATACATCTGATTTTTCAGATGTAAATGAAAATGATGTTCCTGTTAATTCTTTCATGATATCTCCCAATCCGGTTAATGATATAGCAACTATAATTTGCAAATATGTGCCTATTAATGGATTCAAGTTTGAAGTTTATGATTTATTTGGAAATCTTGTAGTAAAATTAAGTGAGAATTTAATATTTAACAATACATTTAATTTCAACACTGCAAAATTGCCAATTGGAACTTATTATTGTAAAATTTTCTCAGACAATAAATTCACGGTTGTTAAATTCGAAAAATTATAAATTTTTCCCATTTTCTAATTAACCCAAAAAGGCTGCAAGTTGCAGCCTTTATTTATTGTATAAAATACTATGAGTGATCAAGTGCAATCCGAACAAATAGAGAAGTGCCAATTTTCAAAGCCGACTCTACTGGATTCAATTTTGGATTATGTAAAGGGAAAATTTCCTGATTCTTTTCTGTGACACCCAGAAACCAAAATGTTGATGGTTTGGTCTGAGAATAATATGCAAAATCTTCAGCCCACATTTTAGGTTCAGCATCAATCACATTTTCCTCCCCAATCAATTCAGCAGCATATGATTTTATAAATTTGGTTGTATTTTCATCATTCTTCAATGGCGGATATCCTTCCACTATATCCAAATCTATTACACAGCCGTAAGATGCAACTATTGACGGAGCATGTTCTCTGATAAGTGATTTAATCTTATTTCTTAAATCCTGATTGTATGTTCGGATAGTACCAAGTAATTTGGAAGTATCCGGTAATATGTTTGTAACATTCCCGGCCTGAATTGATGTAATTGATATCACTGCCGCTTCAAGTGGATTTTTAAATTTTACAAGTAAATTCTGACAATACTGAATGAATTCTATCGAAGCAAGAATTACATCATTTCCTAAATGAGGTTGAGCAGCATGTGAACTTTTCCCATTTATTGTAATGTGTAATTCGTCAGTTGAAGCCATTATTGGACCATTGCATACAGCGAGTTTTCCTAATTCAAGTTCAGGATTAATATGCTGACCGAAGAATGCTTGTATATTGTATTTATCAAGAATCCCGCTTTCCAGAATTAATTTTGCTCCACCCGGAAGCATTTCCTCTGCAGGTTGAAAAATCAATACAACACGAGTTTTAAGTGACTTTTCATATTTTTTAAGAATCTTTGCTGCACCCAAAAGCATTGCTGTATGCATATCGTGTCCACAAGCATGCATTATTCCTGTATTCAGGGAACTAAATTTAAGAGTTGTTTCCTCCGAAATTGGCAAAGCATCAATATCTGCCCGTAATCCTATGGATGTTTCCCCTTGTCCTAGTACTCCAATAACACCAATATATTCTTCAGAATTGAAAATAGGAGATTTTAAAGCTGTATGATTTGTTATACCAACTTCATCAAGTTTTTGTTGTATAAATTTCGTTGTATTGAATTCTTGAAAGGAAAGTTCAGGATTTTGATGGATTTTTCTTCGAATTGCAACAATCTCTTCGAAAATTATATTTACTTCATTTTGTATATCAATATTTAACATAAATCCTCAATTTTAAAATATGCTTCACCAATTTTTATTGCATCACCTTTTAGATAAAATCCTTCAATTTTATCGTTACTGCTAATAATTTCTACTTCCAATTCACTTTTACTTGTTGGAATTATTTTAACTTTCTTATTCGTATTATTTTGCAGATAATTCAAAAGTGCAGCTGCTACTGCTCCTGTACCACAAGCACCTGTTTCATTTTCAACTCCTTTTTCATAGGTTCTTAAAAAGATTGTTGATTTATCGATTATTTTAAAAATGCTTACATTTGTTCCGTTGGGAAATGAATCTAGATCATATCTTATTTGAGGTGCAAAATCTATTAGTGGGTAAAAATCGTATTCAAAATTTTCAGAAAATGGAACATGTTCATAATTAAAAATTAGGTGCAAAGTTCCGACATCAGCAAACATGCCGTGGAGTTGTTTACCTCCGAATGGAACTAACTTCGGGATTTCAATCAAATTTTGCTTAGGAAATTTCACTTTTATTAAGTTATTTTCCAAATTAGCAAAGTATATTATTCCTGCTAATTCAAAAGGAATCATGTCATTTTCATTCTGAAGAATTAATATGTTATTATTCAAAGCAAATCTGACTGCAGAACGTGCACCGTTGCCACACATCATTCCATGTGAACCATCAGGATTAAAGAATTTTACATCAAATGCGTTAATTTCACTACTATCCATGACAATTAAGCCTTCAGTTCTAATTGTAAAAGGATTCGATTTCGTGCAACATATTTGTGCAATTTCTGAAAACTTTTTTGGGTTAATCTTATATTTTCTATTATCGATTATAGAAAATAAATTCCCTGCCCCTGAATAATATTCTATTTTTAATTCACTCATAATATTTTTTTACTTAAAAAATCTGATGCAGCCTGATGTATCAATCCATTTGTCGCAAGGATTGACTTATCGTAGACTGAATATTTCGACATATCATATTGTGTCACATTACCACCTGCTTCACGTATCAAAAGAACTCCTGCGGCAACATCCCAAGGATTAAGTTCAAGTTCCCAAAATCCGTCAAAGCGACCGGCTGCAACATAAGCCAAATCCAATGCTGCTGAACCGAGTCTTCGAATTGGGATTCCTTGCTGTACAACATTGATGAATAATTCTGCACTTCTCGAATTTTTAGAAGTAGCTTTGTAAGGAAATCCCGTTACTAAAAATGCTGATTTCAAGTCTTGAATGTCGGTTACTTGAATTTTAGTCCGATTCAAATAGGCACCGCCATCTTTAGTTGCAGTAAACAATTCATTCAAAAGCGGTTGGTATATAACCCCAACAACAATTTCGTTTGCAATTTCTGCAGCAATACTTACTGAAAAAATTGGAATATTATGTGCAAAATTAACAGTTCCATCAAGAGGATCAACAATCCATTTGATATTGCCGGAATTTCCGGAATGTAATTCTCCGCTTTCTTCTGCTAAGAATGTTGAATCAGGAAATGCTGCTTTTAATGTTTCAATTATTATATTTTCTGATTTAATATCATATTCAGTAACTAAGTTATGCAAACCTTCTTTACTGTTAATTGTAAAAGCTGTACCGTAGCCTATTTTCAACAATTCACCTGCTTTAATTGCTGCATCCTGAGCAACTCTAAGAATTTCTTTATACATTTTCCTTCAAAATACTTATTTACAAAAATACAATTATTATTTTTTTTCATTGCTAAAAATCAATATTTTTGTAAAATTTGGTAATTTGGTAGTTTATGAATTTTGAATATTAATTATATATATAAAATGACCAGAAAATTTTCGATTATATTTATCATAATTTTGTCCTTTTCAAATTTATTTGCTCAAATAGATTATTCTAAACTTACAGGCATATCTAAAATGAAATTGGATACATTAGCTTTGCATAATGCAATGCAGGTTTCCAAAAATACAAATTTACTACAAGAAAAAGAAATTAATCCTGATGAATATAAAGTTGGTCCTGGGGATATGTTCGAATTTTCAGTAACTATTTCTGAACCTACCTTACTCAATATTAAAGTTTCCCCAGACGGACAATTACTTATTCCCGGAGTTGGAACAATTATAACTAAGAATAAAACATTAACAGAAGTTTACAAAATTGCTTTTGAAAGGATTGCAAAAGTATTTAAAACAACCAATGTTGGATTTGTTCTTTCAAAAGTCAGGGAATTTAAAGTTATTGTCAGTGGTTCTGTTTCGAAATCTCTTTCGGTCCCATCTTCCCCTTTAGACAGAGTTAATGAAGTAATCGAACGAGCAGGTGGATTAAAATTCGAGGCATCGTTAAGAAATATTACATTAATTCGTGGAGATACAGTTCTGCACGTAGATTTACTTAAGTTTTTCCTTGTTGGTGATAAAGAAGCTAATCCTACAGTTGAAGGTGGCGACCAAATTATAATTCCACCTAGCAGTGAAAAACAACAAATTTCCATTTTTGGTGAAGTAGGATATCCAAATGAATTTGAATTTGTTGAAGGAGATTCACTTTCGACATTAATTAGGTTTGCACAGGGATTTCTTGCTTCGGCTTATCTAGATTCTGTAGAAATTAATAGATTCGATACCGATGGAAAATTATTACAACGAAATTTTTTAAATCTTACTAGTTGGGAAAATATTTTGGAAATACGTGGGAATTTGAAGGGTGATTTTCCTTTAGAAATTGGAGATAGAGTTTACGTTAGAATATTACCTAACTGGAATAAAGAGCATTATGTGATTATCAAAGGAGAAGTAAAATTTCCAGGAAAATATGCTATTGTCGAAAATAAAGACAGACTTTACGATTTATTTACACGATGTGGTGGATTTACTGATGAAGCTTCAATTTCGGATATTGAGTTTATCCGACAACAAGAAGCAGAGAAGAAAGACTATGAAATGGAACGTCTTTATAAGACTCCTTACCCTGAAATGTCTGAATTCGAACAAAGATATTTCCAGTCAAGGGTTCGTGAAAAAAGAGGAGCCATGGCAATGGATTTCCAAAAGGTAGTTGATGAACCAAATTCTGATCAAAATATCACTTTATATAACAAAGACTCCTTGATTGTACCAACTAAGAAAAATTATATAAATGTTCAAGGACGAGTAAATAATCCCGGAAATATCGTTTTTCAAGAAGGTTTAACTTACATGGACTATATTAATCAAGCCGGTGGTTTTGGTTATAGAGCGGATGAAAGTGAAACTTTCATTGCAAAAGCAAAAGGTGAAATTTTCCTTGCTGAAGATAATAAATACAAACTTGAACCTGGTGATGTGATACTAGTTCCACCAAAGGAAGAACTTTCGTTTACAGAAATATTCACTCAAACTGTAGCTACAACTGCTCAACTTCTGACTATTGTTGGTGTTGTCTATTCATTAATTAAAAAATAATAAATCAATTTAGAAAATGTTAGAAATTTCAGATATATCTTTTCATAATGCTTTGAATTTAGTAATAAAATTCAGAAAGCAAGTAATAAGGATTACTATAGTAGTATTCTTGGTAGGGATAATTTATGCAGTAATAACACCTCACCAATATGTTGCATCCGGTTCGATAATGCCTCCAAAACAAAATAATAATAATATGAACTTATCAGCTATGATGCAGGCTTTAGGTGGTAGTATGGGAGGTTTAAGTTCACTTGCAGGAGATATGGGACAAAGTAATCTATCTTTAGTTTATAGTGAAGTCCTGAAAAGCAATAGTGTAATAAATTATGTAATTGATACCTTGAATCTATATAACTCGGAATTTTATAAAAAACTGCCACGGCATAAACTTATTAAAGAATTAAGAGATAATATTGATATTCTTGTTGATAAAAGCGGAATAATTTATGTATCAACAACAGTTAATACTAATTTATTACCTGATAAATCTCAAAGAAAAAGAGCTGCAAAACTAGCTGCAGCAATATCAAATGCCGAAATTGCCGGTTTAGATTTTGTTATTCGAAACAGGAATAATTCAGTCTCAGCAAAAACAAAAGATTTTATTGGAACTGAAATTGACAACTATCAAAGACTTTTAGATTCAATACAAACTACATTACAGGATTTCAGACAAAACAATAAAATTCTAGAACTTGAAGAACAAACAAAAGCAATTGTGCTTCAAGCAAACACTATTGCAACTGAATTAGCAAAAGCAGAAGTCGAATTAAGTATTGGAAAGAGCCTTTATTCTGAAAATTCCCAAAATTACAGAATGTTGAAAAACAGTTACGATATGCTAAAATCACAATACAATAAAATCCAAAGTGGTGGTATTACTCAAAATGACAAATTTTCAATACCATTGAATGAATTCCCAAGTTTAATTAAAGAATACACAAATTTAATGCGTGACCAAAAATTATACGAAGAAATCTTAATATATTTGCGTACAAATTATTATCAGGAAGCAATTCAGGAAAAGAGAGATATTCCTCAAGTTGATATATTAGATTGGGCAATGATTCCCGCTGAAAAGAATGCTCCTATTTATAAAATTTTACTCATTGTTTTTGCCATGTTAGACATTGCTATTATATTTGTTTTTCTTCTTTATAAGTCAAGTAAAATAAAATTGAATTCTGCTAGTCAAGAGTGAATATAACATATAGCTATTTATTATGATTTTAAAGAAGGATCTGGACGTAAAACTAATGTATGACGAAGAGGATTCGTTTGGTATTTCTTTAAATAATGATTTCGAATTTTTCCGTAATCTTCTGGAAAAATATAATCCTGAAGCTAATTTTAAGTTTCTCAAAAAGGCTTTTGCTATTTGTGCATTTTATCATAAAAATGATTACCGGAAATCTGGTAAGAAATACTATACTCACCCACTTTGGGTTGCAATAATTTTAATTAAAGAATTCCAGATTTACGATGAAATATATCTGGCAGCTGCATTTCTACATGATACAATCGAAGACACAGCAAACAAAAGGGATAGATTAGTTAAAGAGGCAATTTCTGAAAAAATGGGAAATGATTACCTTGGAGTAATTGTTGACGCACTAACCAAAATTTCCCATGAAAGATTAATAATTGAAAATGAAGGATTTCGTAATCAGTTAATCCAAAGATATACTAATGAAAAAGTTGATGAATTACTTAAAAACAAGCAAATTCAAAAATGTTTTACGCATCGTAAATTGTTCCAGACATTTGTTAAAGATCAAAACATTATTGTAATCAAACTCGCAGACAGACTTCATAATATGCGTACACTTCATTATAAAGAGTTAGGAGATGAATATAAGTACCGGGATAGGATGAGGGAATATGCTGAAGAAACACTTGAATTTTATGTCCGATTTGCTAATAGATTAGGTTTTAGCTCAATTGCAGGAGAATTACAGAATTTATCCTTTTACTTTAGTTCAAATAAAGAGGTTTACTCGCAAATCCGTGAATTAATTGAAAGTAAAGAAAAATTTATTTTGGATAGGATTGGAATTTTCGAAAAAGATATTCGTGAAGCATTTGCAGATTCAGAATTCAAAGGTATCTCAACTACAATTTTTCATAGGAAAGAGTACGAAATATATTCTTTAACTAATCAATTTCAAAATCCTGATGCTCTTCCTGATTTTGTACACTGCATTGTTTCCATACCCGTGTCAGATTATAAAGATTTAAGAAAAGCTACATCCAAAATTATTCAACAATTTGGCCATTCAAATATTTCAAATTATCAGGAAGGTAAGCAAATATTGGGTGAATTTGAATTTAATACTATTCAAATTAAACTTAAGAAAAACTCAGGGGATTCACTTGATGTTACAATTATGTCTACAAATGATAGTGACATATTAGATAATATTACTGAAGTTCCAATCAAAGAGAAACGTTTGAAAAAGAAAGTTTCAGGTATAAGTGACGAACACCTTGAACTTTGGTCAGATTGGATGGAATATGTAATATTAGAAAAGGGTGAAAAGGCTATCAAGGATATTTGGAACTCTCTGGATAAAAATCTTTTTGATGATAAAATCGTTTGCTTTTCAATCGACAAACAAGAAATACAATTACCACAAGGAGCAACAGTTCTTGATTTTGCATTCGCAATATCGAAAGATATCGGATTATCTTTCAGCAAAGCAAGAATTTCTGAACAGGTTTTTGATTTTGATTATAAATTATATGGTAATGAAACAATTCAGATTTTAACATCAAAAATTCAACAACCAATCCCAGAATGGCAGTATTTTATTTCAGATTATCGTGCACTGGGGTATTTTTACAATTATCTTAAATCGAAAAATTTGTTGAATAATGATTTTGCAAATGAGTTGTTAACTCAAAACCATATTCAGCATATTTCAGCAGAGAATAAACTTTCTATGAATTTAGAAAAAGGATTCTTTGCCAAATTGATGATTAAGGGTAATGACCGGAAACATTTGCTTAATGATATTACAAATGCTATTGGAGATTCGGAGATTAGAAAATCAACAATTCAAAGAAGCGATCTATCCAGCGAATTCGAAGGAATCTTTGAAGTTAATTTTAGAAACTTGGTAACATTTAATAAAGTTGTATTGAAACTTTTAGATGTAAGAAATGTAAAATCAACTGAGCTTATTGATATTTGGTCAAAAAATATTTCTTAATTACTTCTTCGCTTACACAAAGAATCAAAATCGCAATACTTGCATGCTTTCGGAATATCATCTGATAAAGGAAAGTTACCACCTAATATTTTTTCTTTTATCACAAACACTTCACTAACAGAATTTTCTATTGCTTTTTCAGTTGATAAATTCTTTAATACTTGTGAAGTTGCATTTTTCTTTATTCCAAACAATTCCCTGATTGAATCATCTTCTAATAAAACAAAATTCAAATTTGAATTAGAATTGTCGTAGGTCCTAACTATTACATTATATGCTCCAAATAAAGGTGTAACTAATACTCCCTTTTCACGAAATTCATCCATGAGTAATTTTAGATAAATTGGCATTTGGAATGATTTCTTTTTTGAAGTTATTGAATTATTAACTTCGACAGAACCTTTTGAATATTTATAATCTATCACGCCAAGAGTATTATTTTCCCCATCTGAACGAATTATTGCTTTATCTACTTTCATAAGAAAATTCATTGTATCTTCTGTTCCCCCTTCTTCATTCTTCAATTCCAGCTTTCTCATGAGTGTATATTCGAAAGCATAAGGATAAAATTCCCAAAATGGTGCTGCTCTTCTTAATTCTTCATTCAGCCAATAAAGGAAGAAATTTTGATTTATATCTTTACTCAAAAAATCATCGAATTCCAAATGAATAAATGGATGATCAAAAATTGGATTTTTAAGTTCTTCTTCAATAATTTCCAGTAATAATTTCTCATATTTGTCTCTTCTAACTGGTTCTAATCTTACAACTGTAACCGGATAGTCTCCCCCATCTTCCTTTTTCAAATTCAAAGTGAATGTTTCATCTAAATCAGAAAGTAATCTAATGTAAAATTTATAGAATAAATTATGTGCAAAATTCCCTTTTTCAAATTGAGCCAAACTTTCTTCAATTTTTTCAGGAGCTTCAAAAGAAAGAATTTTCTTAACGTAATATTGATATGGACATGATGCATATTTTTCAATATCCGAAATAGAAAAATATTTCCTGTGAAATTCATCTACAAATTCATCTGTTAATTCAATTTTAGAATTTATAGTTTCTTTCGAATCAATTTTTCTTAGATATTCCACTTCATCCTGATTTAACCTTGATTTATATTCAATCAATTTGTAAGATAATTCGGAAATATTTTCAATTATTTTGTTACTTAAAGTAAGTTCTAAAATTTCACTTTGTTTGGTTAAAGAATTCATCCACGAAAATTCTTCAATAATTTGTTCTTCTTCTCCTAAATTGCTATCAGAATAAAAAGTTTTTGTACTTTTCAAATTTGATATTTTGAATAAATTTTCCACAAAAGGTGATGGTGAGAGGTTTTCACTATTTTTCTTTGAATTGAAAAACAAATATATTAACTGTGTATCCTCAGGAAAAATATGATTTGAACTTGATAAAAACTGATAGAAACTTATCCTTTCACTTCTTATATGTCTTAGCCGAGACTCCTTTAATTCTCTACCAATTATTTTTTCACCACTGTAAATTGAAGGAAATACGCCATCATTCAGACCACATAGAATTTTTACTTTATAACTAATCATTCGGATTTGTTCAATTGAAGTGATTTGTACACCATAATTATTTTTTTCAGGAATTTGAAATCTTTCTTGTGAAACTGCTATTTTTAAGCGCATTAGCCATTCATTTAGAGTAAAATTTTTATCTCCAAATCTCATATCGAAAGTTAAAGAAATTTCATCAAGTAAAAGTAAAAATTTACTGATAGCCTGATTTTCTTTTTCAAGTTCCTCTATTCCAAAGTAATAATCATAAACAGTATCTAATTTCATTAAAGAAATAAATTCTTTCTGTTTAGAGAGTACGGCATCTTTGACTTTATATTCACTGATAATTTTATAAATAAATTCCTTGAAGCGCTTTGAAGAAAATTCCTCATGTATTTGAGGGAATTTCTGTTGTATTATTTGAAAATCCTCAATATATTTTTCAAGTTTTGTTTTTAAAAGAGAATATTTCTTTTTATCGTGGTAGTCCAGCTCCTCGAGTAATTTATTACTAACAAATGAAAGATAATTCTTTGCTTTATTAATAATGTATTTACTATTATGTTTATAATAAAATTTACTGATTCTTAATTGATTAGTAATTTCCAAGATATTGTTCAAATCTAATTCTGAATCAATTTTCACGAATTGACTAGATAAAACATTAATTATCATTTCAATATCAAATTCAGCCTTCAATTGAATGAGATTGACAAGTATATTAATAATATTTGCACTCATTAAATTGATACGGTCTGATATATTTACCGGAATCCGTTCTCTTTTGAAAATATCTCTAAAAGCATTTGCATAATCATTTGCATCTTTACTTACAATAGCTATTTCATTTAATTTGATATTTTTTTCAAGATTCAGGTACTTTACCAATTTTGCTATTGATTTTACTTCTTGGTCAATATTTGTTGTTTGAACAATTTTAATATAATCTTCAAAATTTTTATTTATCTTTTCTGAGTTATAATTGAAAAGAAATTTTCTTAGGAAATAACTATCTGTATCATTATTTTTCTGTTCAAAATCATCGAATAATTCATCATCTGAATATATATTGAATCCTACTTCATCTAATTTATTAATTGTTTCCTGAAAATTTCCGAATAATGGTCCATTTGCATCTGAATAATCCAATGAAATTGAAAATGGAAATTTGCTTTTTGAAAAATGAGAAATAAACTCAAACTCCGGCATTTTTAACTCACTAAATCCTATAGTTATAATTTCTGTATTTAAACCAAATCTTGAAGTGATTATATTGTCTCTTACTTCAGAAGTCTTTTCATTTGAAAATAGTATATTTACTAATTCATAGATTTTTGGTATATCAAATAAACCGTCAGTTAATAATTTCTCGTATTCTAGTATCAGACTTATTGTATCGGCATTTTTCCTTTCATCAATTATTTCATATTGTTTCTCGAATTCACTCTCCTTGTCATGTAATATATTGGAAGAATTGAATCCATCTTCTCTCAAACCGTAAATAAGTTCAGATAATTTCTTAATAACTTCAAGTTTTACTTTTATATTTGAAAATTTATAGTATTGTAAATCTGCCTTTTGGTAAGCTTCTTCGGTTAATACAACCCTCGATGCTTCAGAAATTAAAATATAATTTTTCCTTGAATTTTGCTTGAAAAAATTTGGATAATTTTGTGTTATTGTTTTATTTTTAGATACTTCATCAAAAATTTCTTCAATAAAATTTTGCAGATTATATATGTGTAATTTTCTTAAAGGTTTATGATGAATCTCGAAATATTTTTGTAATATTTGCTGCTTTAAATACCTTGCTACTCTGTTTGTAGGAACAATTAATACAATTTCGGTAATTTTGCCATTTTGAATAAAATGGTCAATTATCTCTGCTGAATTTTTGTAATTTCGGGAACGATATAATTCGCTTTCGGTAAATTTCTGGTTATATATCAAATAAGACATCTAATAATCTCTGGAAAAAGTAAAATTTAAAACTTGTGTGAAAAGTTCCTTATAATGATTTTCTTCAAATATCTTCAAACTAGATTTAATTGACTGAAAATAATATGAAATTTCTTTTTTTATTATATCAAAAACACCATTTTTGTGAAGAGCTTCAATCATTTTAATTACATCACTTCCCTGCAAACCATTCTCTGCATAAAATTTATTCAATAAATTTATGTCCGGTGTATCATTGAACATTTCTTTAGCCTTCAGAATAATTAATGTCTTTTTTCCTTCTACTAAGTCTTTTCCAATTGCTTTACCGAATTTTTCATTATCAGCTGTCAAATCCAACAAGTCATCCTGCAATTGAAATCCCAGTCCCAAATTATACCCGACACTGCTTAATGCAGATAGTTGATCTTCATTTGCACCTCCAATTTGACCTCCAGCAACAATTGCTTTTTCCAATAATTTTGCAGTTTTTTTGTCAATCATTTTAAAGTAATCTACGGGTATTATATCTTTTTTATCTTCAAAATCCATATCATACCCTTGACCTTCGCATACTTCAACAAAACTATCATTGAAAGTTTGTATTACTTTAGAATGAATATCGTTAGGCAATGATTCTGAGATTTTTCTGTATGCAAGGGCAAGCAGCAAATCCCCTGCAAGAATTGCAATCGCTTCATTCCATTTTTTATGGACTGTTGCTCTTCCTCTTCTTGTTGGAGATTGATCCATGATATCATCGTGAATCAAGGTGAAATTATGTAGTAATTCGAAAGCCACGGCTGGTTTTATGGCATTTTCAATTTCATTACTTACCATACCGCAGGCAAGAATTGACAGCAATGGTCTCAATCTCTTCCCTTTCGAAAACATAATATATTTGATAGGTTCATATAGATTAGCAGGTTCCTCTTGTGGAAAACTGTTCAATATTTCATTTTCAATTTTCTTTGAAATCTCTTCCAAAGTGTATACTTTTAGTTCCATAACTATACCTTAATAAAATTCTTTCCTGGTAATTGTTTTATTAATCCTTTAAATTCCAAATTTAAAAGGGTAACCAAAACCTGAGGTATTTCTAAATCAGCCATATCTGCGATTATATCCACTTGCTTCGGTTCATGATCCAAAATTTTATATAATTTTAATTCATTTGCATTTTCAAGTTGAATTGCTTCATTTGCTAAAGGTAACTCTTTCAGTTTCCAACCAAAATCAATTAAAATTTGTTCCGGTGAAGTGCAAAGTATAGATTGATTATTTTTTATCAATTCATTACAACCTTTGCTCTTTTCTGAATTAATATTCCCCGGAATAGCATACACCTCTCTGTTCTGGTCAAAAGCAAATTTTGCTGTTATTAATGTTCCACTTTTAATTCCGGATTCTATAATTAAAGTTGCTTGACTAAATCCACTTATTATTCTATTCCGAACTGGGAAATACCCTATCTGAGCTGGTGTTCCACAAGGATATTCCGAGATAATTCCTCCACCATTTTCTACAATTCTTGATGCAATTTTTTCTGAAAAAGCAGAGGAAATCATATCAACTCCATGAGCCACAATTGCAAATGTTTTCCCTTTCATCTCGCAAACTTTTCGATGTGAAATTGTATCAATTCCATTAGCTAAACCCGATACAATCCCAATATTATTGTTTACAAAATATTCAACAAATTTTTCAGTTATTAATTTCCCATACATAGTGTTATGGCGAGTTCCAACAATGGATATCAAGTTCAAATCCCTGTCAGGCAAATTCCCTCTCACAAATAATAACAGTGGTGGAGAAGTAATATTTTTTAGCAATTCAGGAAAATTCTCATCCCATATTGTAACAATTTTAATATTCTTCTTCTCACAATTTTCCAGGAGTTCCTGAACCTTTAATTCGACATTATCAAGAGGTTCATTTTTTTCAATTTCAAAGGAATTATATGATAATTCACCTTGCTTTGCATTAAAAAAATGTTCATATCCTTGATATTTATCTAGAATTTGAATTATTTTACTATGATTGATTTTTTTATTAAAATATAATCTAAAAAAACTTAAACTATCCCATTTATTTGGTAATTTCATAAAAAGATTGAATTGTAAAATCTAAAAAAAATAATTTAATAAAAAAATACATTTTATTAATGAAAATTCTTATTTTTGTCTTCTTAATTGGCGCATTCGTCTAGTGGTTAGGACGCTGGCCTCTCACGCCGGTAACAGGGATTCGAATTCCCTATGCGCTACTATCATTAATTTTCATCAGAATTAGGAATGGAATAATCTATATAAATTCCATTTACTTTTATCCAATTAATAGCAGCTTTGTATATTTTAGATTTGCTCAATATTGATTCATTTCCGAACAAAATTAGATTCTCTTTCGCTCTGGTGAGGGCTACATTTAGTTTTCTATCAATTATTCTCTCATCAATCAAAGTTTCATTTAAGAGATTTGACAAAAGGAAATCGTAATTAGTAGCAAAGGATATTAAAATTATATCCCTTTCAGATCCTTGGAATCTTTCAACAGTATCGACGGTGATAGTGTTTCTTAACTCAAGAGGAATTTTATCTATTATCGAACGGCATTGCAATCTATATGGAGCAATTACTCCGACAGTTTTCTCAGAAAATTTTTTCTGATTATTCTTATAAATAAAATCAATTATTCTGGAGATAAAATTTGCTTCCCACGTATGATACTTATTTTCATTTTGCAAAGGAGTATTAATAAAAACTACTCTCTTACAAAAAATTGAGTCGAATTCTGATTTATAAATAAAATACGGAGAGACATCATTAGTTTGCCACTCCATGTTGAAGGATTGCAGTGTTTCATTATAAACAAGGAAGTTTGATAATTGCTGGATTTCCTCATGCATTCGCCCCTGATTAATCAAAGTACCGAAGGAACATTTCCAGTCATTAATTTTAGCTATTCTTATTAATCTCGAAAAAAGTGAATCAGTAAAACTATTTAAAGAAATCTTCTTTTGTAGTATATTATCCGAATGATTTTCAATTTGTACAATTGCGGGTAATTGTTTTTCATCACCAATGAGAACAAATTTGGGAGCTTTTATGATAATACCAATTAATTGAGTTTCCAGTACCTGACTCGCTTCATCAACTATTATTAAGTCGAAATTCACCAGATCGAATATTTCAGTATTTAAATGTATTGAAGTCACTGTAGAAACAAAAAATCTAGTATTCTTAATTTCTTTTTTAAGTCCTGAAAGAGTAAGTTCATTTGAAAGTGCAGGAATACTCCTTTCGTAATAATTCTCCAGTTCTTTTCCTGATATACGAATAAACGGAAAATTTACCTGAATTTTGTCCAGGGTTGAGCAGATTTCATCAACGGCTCGATTCGTGTATGCACAAATTAGAACTTTGGATTCTGTTGAATTGAAATAATAATCAATCAAGGCTCTAAGTATCCTGGAAGTTTTTCCGGTACCGGGTGGCCCTTGCAACAGATAATACTCATTAGATTGAATAATTTTGTTTACAATCCTTGTCTGATATTCATTCAAATAATCAAAATTAATTTCCTCCTTTTCTGTTGAAGTTGGTTCCATAAATCCAAAAACCAAATCTCTTCTTTCTCTTTCAGCATCGAAGAATGAAAATAAAGAAGTAGTTTGTTTTTTTATCAAAGAGTTCGACCTATCAACCTCTAATGCCCATTTATAATATCTTTTCAGTATATTTGCATCGAGGTCTTTATTCATAATACTGAAAACAATTTCTTCAGAATTAATTTCTTTGATGAATCCCTTCAAAATGTAAAATTGAGTTGGATTGTCAATATGCTCCATTGGATAAATAAGACAGGAATCACCTTTTCGGAAGAAATGAACAATGTTTTCGTTTTCTAAGATTAACTTTAAATGCAAGAAATCAAAATCTGAATCTGATGCAATCCTTAAATTTGGAATTATTGAAAAATTTTCAAGTTTATCTTCAAAAGTATCATTCCAAAGATTAGATTGACAGTTAGAGGAATCGCTTATTTTAGCATTATAATCCTCTTTTAGAATAAATTCCAATGCAGTCTTATAGTAATGTCTTTCTATATAGGATAGGTTATTAAATCTTTGCAAGAACTTTGTCTTCTGTGAATTAATTAATTTATCACTTACTTCTTCAAATACAATTATGTCAATTAATGATTGTTTGTTAGTTAACAAATGGGATAATTTAATATATATTTTATTCCTGGTTTCTAAAAAAATTGATTTGAATTCTTTTACATTTGATACATTGCGAAATCCGTTTGTACTGTCTGATGAATAAAATATTGAACTTGATCCGGTTCGATTTTCATAAATTGAATCGAGTAAAAGATTATAACCATTTGCTTGTGCTGTATGAGAAGGCCAAGTGTTTGTTATTTTGGTTTTGTGTTTAGATGGAAATCGAACTTGACTTGAAGGTGGTTTCCCCGATTTTAATTCAATAATATCTTTTCTGTTCTGATCTTCCGGAAATTCTATTAGTAAATCCAATCTCCCCTGCAATCCATAGAATGAGGAAAGGAATGATGGTTCAATTAATGAAAGTCCTTTCGGGAATTTCAACAAATTTTGACTGATTGAATTGTATTGTTGCTGTAAATTGTAGGTTAACTCAATAGAATTTTGCTTATTAAATAATGGCAATAATTTTAATGGTCTGATTTTAATAGCTTTTCTGAAAGAAGTCTCAAAATCAATATTAGGATTTAAAATTAATTCATCAAAGATTGTATTGACTAATGTTCCCTGAATTAGTGGAATTGATGAAATATTATCCTCAAATAATTTTAGAAAATACTTCGATATATAAGGACCATAAGGGGTTATACATTCGGAAATTTCAGTTATATCGAATAAAAAATCAGGTTGACATATTACTAGAGTTTCATCAGTAACTATAAAAGCATTTTTATCAATATTGTGAATTTTCAGGTTTTCAAAATTTAAATTTGTATTTATCTCTAAATCAAACAAGTATTCATTTCCTTCATTCAACAGAACAAAAAATTCTCCAATTTCTTGATTAGTACATACAAGTATTTTATCTTTAGTAGCTTTTCGTGAAATTCTTTTATTAATTAAAATTCCACTGATTTTATTAATTCTTAGAATTAAATTCTTACTTACTTCAACTGCTTGTTTAGGATTTACTTCAAAATTAATTTGGTGAAATTCACGTACAAATAATTCTTCATTTTCTAAATTATAGAGATATTCTTTGTTAAACTTGATTTTGCTTAATATAAATTTGGATATTTGTAATATATTTTCAAAAATTTGTTCATACTCAGCCTTAGAAATTCTCTTTTTTGCTTTAATTTTCTTTTTTATCTGATAAAGAACTTTCAAAAAGGATGAATTAGAAAACTTGATATTATATTTGTCTATAATAAATACCCAGCGGGCAAAATTAGTTGGGAAAGTTTGTTTGCTAAGGCTTGAAACATATTTTAGGAAATCAAAAAAAAGATTAATTACCTCGTAAATATTCTGAGAATAATTAATCTTTTTATCAATGTTTTTTTGTTCAAATATATTTTGAAGATTTCCTAAGTACTTTTCAAGAAAAAAAAACTTAAAGGAATCAGTCATCTGGAGCAATATCTTTAATGTTTAATTGAGGTAATTTAATACTACCTTGTCCTATTCCATCAATAGTATAAACAATGCTGAAAGGCTTTCCATTCGTAACTATACCGGCTTTTGCTGAAAGAAGAGGTGCTATAGCATCAATCACAAAATTGCTCTGCATTGCACGGAATTTGAAAGTATTATTGCCAATAAACTTTATTCCATTAATTGATTTTACACCCCGAGCAACAAATAATGGTCTGTCATTAGAATAACCAAATGGTGCCAGTAAATTTAATGAGTTGAGTAAAACAGGAGAAAGTTCATTAAACGGTAAAACTCCGTCTACTTTGATTTCTGGTTGCAACATTTCCTCAGTAATTTGAGAACTTGCAATTTCATCAATTCTTTTACGAAATTCAGGAACATCATCAACTTTCAAAGTAAGTCCAGCTGCATGACGATGCCCACCAAATTCGACTAAATAATGTGCATTTTTCTTAAGCGCTGAATAAATATCAAAATTATTAATACTCCTTGCACTTCCTTTTGCCATTCCATCGATAGTAGTGAGCAAAATTGTTGGAACTTTATATCTGTCAACAAGTCTTGAAGCAACTATACCAATAACTCCGGCATGCCAGGAACTATTGTGTAATACTAATGAACGATGTTTGCCAAAGCGTAACATATCTTCTGCTAAAGGTATCGCTTCATCAAATACTTGCTGGTCAAGCAAACGCCTTTTTCGATTTTCATCTTCGAGTTCCTGTGCAATACGGAAAGACATATTAACATCTTTTTGCAAAAGCATATCAACTGAACGGTTTGCATCACCCAAACGTCCTGCTGCATTTATTAAAGGCGCCATTGCATAAACGATATTTGTAGATAGTACTTCCCCTTTTTCAAGTCCAGTGCAGTATAATAAACCTCTAATTCCCGGACGTGGTTTATCGTTAATTTGCTTCACACCGTAATGAACAAATACTCGATTTTCATCAACTAACGGAACCATATCCGATATTGAAGCAATGGCAACTAAATCCAGGTAACTATAAACCATATCACCCAAATTCAATTTTTCGCCAATACCTTGAATCAATTTGAATACTACGCCACTCGCCGATAAACTTTTGTAAGGATAATTATCACCCGGTAATAAAGGATCCAATATACTATGAGCAATCGGAACTATTTCATTTGGTTCGTGGTGATCACATATAATTAATTCAAGTCCGTGCTTTTTTGCATATTGAGCAGGAAGGAAAGCAGTTATACCAACATCAACGGTGATTATTAAGGAAACACCTGCAGCTTTTGCTTTGTTGATGCTAACTTCAGAAAGGCCAAACCCTTCGGTAAATCTATCGGGAATATAATATAATGCACGACAACCAATGCTTCGTAGAAAGTCTACAAGCATTGCAACGCTAGATGTACCGTCTGCATCGTAATCGCCATGTACCCATATTAGTTCGTGAGCTTGTTTAGCAAGTAAGATTCTATCGACAGTTTTTTCCATATTTAACATTAAATATGGGTCGTGTAAATCCTTGAGTGATGGATTAAGAAACTTTTTTGCACTGTCAAAATCACTAAAACCTCTTGCTAAGAGCACCTTTACTAGGCTCTTGGGAACACTTAATTTCTTTGCTAAGTTTTGTACGGTAACATCATCGAAATTTTCACTTATCCTCCAATTGAAGGTCAATTTAAATCCAGTTTACATTAATTGTTACAAAAATACAAATTATTTGGAAATTATCAATATAAGTGTTGAATTTTTTTCACAATTATTGAATTTTTTACACATTTTTTTTAGAATTTGTTACCTTTTTTTTATTTTTGAAAAAAAGGTTAATATGAAGATTCTAATTGCTTCCAATAATCAACATAAAATTCTAGAAATAAGTAAGATTTTTCAGAATATCGAATTTAAGGATATCGAAATTTCTTACCCAAAAAAAATATCAGATCTAAATATTCAAGTGGAAGAAACAGGTGATACTTTCGAAATCAATGCAGAAATAAAATCTCTAGCATTTTTTATTTTTTACAATTTACCCACTTTAAGTGATGATTCCGGATTATGTGTTGATGCCTTGAATGGTGCGCCCGGTGTTCATTCAGCTAGATTTGCAGGTGAAGATTCCAATGATAAAATGAATAGAGAAAAACTTATTGCCGAATTAGAGAAACTTAGTCTAAATGAATCACCGGCTCATTTTACTTGTTCTCTATGTTTTTTTGATGGGGAAAATATTTTACGTTCAACAGGGAAATGTTTTGGTAAAATAATTACTGAAGAAAGAGGATTGAATGGCTTTGGTTATGATTCAATGTTTATTCCAAATGGATTTGACCAAACATTTGCAGAAATGGAAGAAAACTTAAAAAATCAAATTTCCCACAGAGCAAACGCTCTTTCAAATTTTTTACCTATTTTTGCAAATTATTATAGTCGTTTAAAAATTTAATTAATAAATAATAAATAATAGTGAATTTTAATAAAAAACAAGTCCTCAAAAATACGATTACTACTCTTATTGTAGTTGTTTCCATTTATTTAGCATTTAGAGGGATAAATCTCCAAGTATTATGGAAATACATAATTGAGGCAAACTATATTTATATAATAGCACCCATACCCATTATGGTATTGTCACACTGGGTAAGAGCAGTTAGGTGGAGAACAATTCTTAAGCCGATTCATAAACATTCAAGTTTATATAATTTATTTTCTGCAGTTAGTATTGGATATGCGGTCAATAATCTTTTACCACGTGGTGGTGAAATTGTTAGACCTTATGTTTTTTCCAAGAATGAGAATATTTCATTTTCTAGCACATTTGCTACAATTATTCTGGAAAGATTACTAGATGTACTCACACTTTTAATTCTTTTCGGATTTACTTTTATACTTTATAGTGATAAAATTCTTGCACTTTTACCTAGTTCAATTGACATTACAAAAATAACATATTTGGTTGTAATCTTTTTAATTGCAGTGATTTTTGCTTTTTATCCTCCATTCATAAAATTTGTATTAAATAAACTCATTAAACCTTTTTCGGAAAAACTATTTAACAGAATAAATGAAATATTTTCAAAGTTTCTAAAGGGTTTTGCAATTATTAAGGAACCAAAGCTGTATGCAACACTTGCTTTTCAATCGATTTTAATTTGGTTATTATATTCTCTACCATTATTTATTATGTTTTACGCATTTGATTTTTCATCAAAAGGAATGAATTTTTTAGATGCCATTTTATTGTTGTTTGCATCAGGAATCAGTTTTTCAATAGCACCAACTCCAGGATCAATTGGTGTTTTTCATTGGATGGTTAAAATAATATTGGTGAAGTTTTATGGAGTTAGCGGTGAACAAGCTCTTGCCTTTGCTACTGTAAATCATGGTGTGAATTATTTGCTGCAATTATTCCTAGGCGGCTATTTTATTGTTGTCAATAAATCATGGAAAACAGTTCTTAATTTTTCTTTATCCAAACAAAAACCCGCAGAGTCTGAATAAAAAAAAAGTCCCGTTTTTCGGGACTTTTTTTACCAAGAAATAATTAATTAGAATAATTCTGAAATTGCGTGGAAGTTATTATGCAATTCTACCACTTTATTTTTCAATTTATCATCTGTTTTGTAAGCCTTGCTCAATCCTTCGAGATATTCTTTTAAATCATTTAAGGAATTGTTCAATTTTATAATTTTTGCTGATAATTGTTCATTTCTAGATTGATCTTTAATTTTGATTTTCTGCATAGTTGGCATAAAGTCAATAATTTCATTCACATCTCTTTTCATATTGGTAAGATTCAATGCAGGGAAATCCTTATGCCATAATTGCGAAACTAATTTATGCAAAGATTCAACTTCATTAACTCCTGTGTCTTTTTCTGTTGCACAGTGGTCTGTTGTTTCATGTTTTGTGCAACAAGGTTTTTTTGTATCTTCAGCTTTCAAAGTTACTGAAAAAACAAAGAAAATTGCTATTAGAAGTAGCCAGTAATTTTTTGGTTGTTTTGTAATCATTTTATTTCCCATTTGGTTAAAAAAACAGTTTGAAGTATATTAGAAATTTATATTGTTTACAATAATAATTATTTCTTTGCGTTCCAATTTCTATGAAATTAAAGAAGAATAAAATATCATTCAAATTTTACTCCATAATATTGATTTTCTCAATATTAAGTTCTTCTTTTGGTTTCACTTTTTATTATCATCATTGCAAAACCTCAGGTAAGAGTACTGTTTCATTTGTCTCCAATCAAATCGTGAATCATGTTCACAATGCTGTGGAAACAATGCCTTGCTGTTCTCCCGAATCACATAAGAAAATTTCATATGATATTCAGAATGAACTAAAGTTAAATAAAGATTGCTGTACTCAGGATGAGGATAGTTACTCACTATCTGAATTTAATTTTGCAGAAAAATCATTTAATTTAATAGTATCTACGAAAGCTTATATTTTTGCAAAAGAAAGTATTGAAAACTCAAAAGTCGTTGAAAGTTTAGAAAAATACTATAAGTACTACAAAAACAAAATTGTCAAACCTTTCACATCTCTTTTGAGATTGATTTCGCAAGTCTATTCTTCAAATAGCGAAGATAACACTCCTACTTCCTAATTAATTTTATCACAAAATGATGTTTTTCTATATTGCTTAATCGCAATATTACTTTACAATATTTATTTACAATTAATTACGGAGACGTATAAAATGAAAATCAAGATCATATTTCTAATATTTATAATTATTATATCGCTTAATCATGCATTTTCAAAAGAAATAAAAGGATTAGTAAGCGGCAAAACGGGTGATAATAAATTAGTCCCTTTACCAAATGCGAATTTACAAATTTTAGGAACCAACAAGGGTACTTTAGCAAATAAAGATGGAGAATTCACATTAGATATGCAAGGTAACGACAAAGTTATTATTAGTTACGTTGGATACAAAAAAGATACTATTGAAGTTGAAAACAATAATAAATTTTTCAATATTGTTCTTTTACCCGAATTAGTATTTGATGAAGTACTTGTAGAAGATTTCAAACCGGAGTCATCTATTGACCATTCAGAAATGGTAAAATCCGAAGTTATTACTTCTCGTGGACTTCAGAAAGCAGCTTGTTGCAATCTTTCTGAAAGTTTTCAAACAAATCCATCAGTTGATGTTACTTTCACAGATGCAATTACAGGTGCAAAGCAAATTCAGTTACTTGGACTGAATCAAACATACACACAGCTATTAACTGAAAAAGTTCCAAACTTGCAGGGCTTAGCATCAGGTTTTGGCTTAGGATATGTTCCAGGACCTTGGATGAATTCAATTTATATTTCCAAAGGTGCTGCTTCAGTATCTACAGGATATGAATCTATCACCGGTCAAATTAACGTTGACTATAAATATCCTGAACAAACTGACAAATTATATGTAAACCTATATTCAAACGATGTACAAAGAATTGAAAGCAGTTTAATAACAAAATATAATCTATCTGATAAACTCCAAAGTGCTGTATTTTTGCATGCAAATACTATGAGAAAATTAGTTGACGAAAATTCTGATGGATTTGCTGATATTCCCAAAAATGACCAGATTGCAGGATTGGTTAGATTAAATTATGATGGTGATATTTACGAATCTAAAACTATATTTCAAACAACTTATGATTCCAAGCAAGCCGGTCAAATCGATTATCTAAAAGGATCTGATGATTTTTGGGGTGCAGATATAGATGTCTTAAGAAATCAAATTATTACTAAAAATGGATTCATTTTCCCAGGTGAACGCTTCAAAAGTTTTGGTACAATCTTTGCATTTACTAATCATCAACAGAAATCAATGTTTGGTGCTCGAAATTATGATGCAGAACAAAACGCTTTGAATATTAATTTTATTTGGCAATCAACTTTCGATAAACCCGATTTAACAGAAGAAGAGCATAATGAAGCACATTCTGAAGATGAAGAATGGGAAAAATCTGCAAAACATAGTTATAATACCGGTATTAGTTTTAATAATAACAACTATTTGCAAAATTTCGACAATACCTTGTATAATTTTCATGAAACAGTACCGGGTTTATTTTTTGAATATACTTATTCCGGTATCAAAGATTTAGTTTTAACTGCCGGAGTTAGAAGTGATTGGCATAATTTATACGGTACATTGATTACACCTCGATTCCACTTGAAATACAAATTAGATGAATTCAATACAGTTAGGGCTTCAATGGGTAAGGGTTATCATAATCCTTTACCTTTTGCAGAAAATATGAATGTACTTTCTTCTTCCCGCAATATAATATTCGACGAAAAACTCAAATCTGAAGAGGCTTGGAATTATGGTATAAATACAACGCATGATTTAAATCTATTAGGATTTTACGTTGTATTAAATACTGAATATTATCGCACAAATTTTGTAAATCAAACTATTGTAGATTTAGAAAAAACTCCCGGAGAAGTTCATTTCTACAATCTAAAGGGTAATTCGTATTCCAATAGTTTTCAAATTGATGCAAACATTGAATTCTTCCCGGGATTGAATTTTATGGCTGCTTACAGATTAAATGATGTGAAAATCACAATTAATGATGAATTGCTGCAGAAACCTTTGATAAGTAAAGATAAATTCTTTTTGAACCTCTCCTATGCATTAGGAAGAAATAATTGGAATTTCGATTTTACTACAGAATATAATGGTGGTGGAAGATTACCAAACACTAGCAATTATCCGGCAGAATATCAATTGGGAGAATCGTTCCCATCATTTGTATTATTTCACGGACAAATTACAAAAAGATTCAAATGGATTGAATTATACGTAGGTGGAGAGAACTTGGGTAACTTTACTCAAAAATTTCCTATACTTGCTGCAAACGATGTTGCCAGCCCTTACTTTGACTCTTCTTTGATTTGGGGACCTATTCACGGACGGAAAATCTATTTTGGAACAAGATTAATTATTAACTAAAAAAAATCATGGAGTATAAAATGAAATACATATTAAGTTTAATGAGCATGTTAATCGCATTCTCATTTATCGCTATTCAGCCTGCTTTTGCAGTTGAAAAAGTTACTGAGACTACTATAAAAACAACAGCACAATGTGAAATGTGTAAATCCAGAATCGAAAAGAATTTGAACAAGGTTGACGGAATATTGAAAGCAGATCTGGATTTAACTACAAAAAAAGTGACTGTGAAATTTGACGAAACTAAAGTAAGCAAAGTTGAAATCAGAAACATTATCAGTAAAATTGGATATGATGCTGATGATGTACAGAAAGATATGCGAGCTTACAAGAAGCTTCCCAAATGTTGCCAGTAATTAGATAAACAAAAAGGCTATCATTTTGATAGCCTTTTTTATAATAAAATCTCAAATCTTTATCTTGAATTTTCGTAATTTAGTATCCAAAAATTAATAAAGATTTCAATATATGAAAAAATACATTATATATCCCCTCCTATTTATTTTCTTTACTTTTTTTGTTAAAGTAAATGCAATGCAGGATTCATTAATTGTAAAACTCAATAAAAGTTCTAAAATAAATTTGGACAAAAATATAATAAAACAATTTTCATTGCGAAATTTAATAAGACCGCAACTTCTGGCAAGTATAAACAATTCAAAAGAGAATAATCAAACTCTTTCTAACTCGTGTTCTAATCTATCAAGAATTTTCATTTTAAAATATCAGAGTGATATCCCGAAGAAAAAGATTATAGACTATCTGCAAAGCACCAAACAATTCGAATATGTTGAAGAAATTCCTGAACGACACTTGTTCCTAATTCCCAATGATTCCCTTTTTTCAGAACAATACTATTTTGATTTACTCCAAATCTCTGAGGCATGGGATTCCATTAAGGTAAAAACACAAATTATTGTAGGAGTGGTTGATACCGGAGTTGATTATGACCATCCTGACTTAAATGCTAATATTTGGAATAATCCTGGTGAAACAGGTTTGGACAAGTATGGAGAAGATAAAAGATTCAATAATATTGATGATGATGAAAATGGATTTATAGATGATTGGCATGGGTGGGATTTCGTATCAGATTCATTAGGTGAAGATAATGACCCTTTTCCCGGACACGGCCACGGAACACATGTTTCTGGTACAATTGCAGCAGTTATTAATAATACGATAGGTGTTGCCGGAATGTGCGATTCTATTAAGATATTACCTATAAAGGCAGCACAAGACAGTCCATTTTCAACTTCTGTAGAAAATACCTATGAAGGGATTTTATATGCTGCAAAAATGGGTGCCAAAGTAATAAATTGTTCTTGGGGCGGCTCTTCAAAATCAATTGCAGAACAGGAAGTAATTAAAACTGCTATTGAACTAGGTACAATAATTTGTGCTGCAGCCGGAAATAGCGGAATAGACGGTGCATTCTATCCTGCTGCTTATGACGGAGTGATTTCGGTAGCTGCTACAGACCAAGTTGATGAAAAAGCATCATTCTCGAATTACAATACCTCAGTTGATGTATCAGCTCCGGGTGTTGATATTCGTTCGACAACTCCATGGAATACATATTCATCTTGGAATGGAACTTCAATGGCTTCTCCAATTGCCTCCGGAGTTACGGCAATGATTAGAATGGTGCATCCTGAATATACTCCAATTCAGGCAGGAGAGCACCTTAAAGCAACTGCGACTTCGGTTGATTCTATCAATCCGTTCTTCAAGGGAAAACTCGGCAGAGGTCGTGTAAATGCTTTACAAGCAGTAATTACTTCATTCCCTAAAAGTCTTATTGTAAGAAATATGAAAATAACTAATGAACTTAATTCGAATCGCTTCATTAGTTCAATGAAATGCAATATTTCAGTTTCAATTGAAAATGTTTTATCTAATATTAATGATTTAAAAATTAAAGTAGAATGTGTTGAAAATCCTGAAACTGAATTCATACCTAATATAATAAATTATGGTGCTTTTGATTCAAATCTAAAAACAGAACTGCAAAACTGTTTTGAATTTTATTTGCCTGTAATTTCAATGCCTGATTATCAGTTTACTGTAAATTTATATTTCTACGATGCTGATACTTTGTTGAATCAAACATCAAGTTCCATTATTATCAATCCGTCTTTTTTGGATTTTAAAAATAATAAAATTTCAACAACTTTCAATAGCCGTGGGAATATTGCTTTCAACGATTATCCCGAAAATACACAAGGAATTGGATTCAAATACCTCAATTCAGACAATCTGCTTTACGAAGGTTCCCTGATGATTTGCCGTGACACCTTACTTTCAGATGTTGCAAGAAGTGGTATACAAGATGTACAAAATCAAGGTTTTCAAATATCGAAGCAATTGGAATATTTGCCAATAATGAATCCTACTTTATTAGAAGGATCTACAGATCTTGAAGAAAATATGTTTTTACTCCAAAAGATTGGTTTAAAAGTACATCAGACCATTTATCAAAATAAATTTCCGGATAATACCATTTACTCAATATATGATATTATTAACCTAGATGATGTTATTAAAGATAGTGTTTATTTGGGTTTGTATTTTGATTGGGATATTGGTATTTCCGGATTAGAAAATCAAACATACTGGGATCATGAACATCAGGCAGCAATTGTTTACAATGCATTAGTAGATTCACTGCCAAAAATTGCAATTACAATGCTTTCTAATCATAAAAATAATTATTGGGCAATAGATAATGATGGTACCAGTGAGGATAATCCCGGAGTTTGGGACGGTTTTCTTGATAATGAAAAAATCAGATTATTAAAATCAGGCATTGGAAGAGATACTTCAGGAACTACCGATGTTTCCGTTGTACTCTCCGCAGGACCAATATTCTTAGATCGTCTTGATACTGCGAGAGTTACTTTTGCTCTGACTGCAGATGATACTATTGAAAATTTGAATAAATCAATAATTAATTCCCGAACATTCTCTGCTGAAGCAAATTTGGATAATTCAGATATAAATAAACCTGTTTCAAAATCAATCATTAAATCAATTTATCCTAATCCAGTTAGAAATAATGAAACTCCAAAGATGATTTTTGAAATCAAGAAAGATGGCTTTATTCAAATTGCTTTGTTTGATTTATTTGGCAGGAAAGTAAGAACATTAATTTCCGGAAATTACGATGCAGGAAGATATATTTATACACTTGATTACCTGAATTTGCCAATAGGTGCTTATTTTATCAGATTAGAAAATAAGAGTGCAACAACCACTTATCCAATTATAATTTACTAACAAAAAAAGGCTGCACTGAATAGAGCAACCCTTTGAATAAGACAATTGCAAATTAGTTTATTTTGCAGCAGCCATAATTGCATCGACAAATCTCTTGTAAACTACAGCATATTGTCCTGAAAGTTTAGCTCTATTCATAAATATCAAAGTATTTTGAGCTAAATCTGCGGGGTAATCAATTACAACTGTATCAGCACCAGTTTTCTTTTGAGCTGACATATCTTTCAAAACGTCTGTAATATGTTTATCAACAGCCATAAATGCATCAACTTCTTCACCTTTAATTTCAACACTTTTTAATGTTTGGCTAACAAATACCAAATCACCAAGAACAATTGATGGTTTTAAAATTTTCACATCTTGTTTCTGATTGTTTTGTGCAAAAGTTAAAACGGGCACTAGTGCAAAAAGTAATAAAAATAATGCTTTTTTCATAATAAGAAACCTCTTATAAGTTTAAATAAAAAGAAAATTTATGCAAATTTAATGATGAATTGTACATTGATAATCCATAGTCAAAATTAACGTATTCAGTTCTAATTCCAATACCACTGCTAAATCCTGAAAAACCTTTATCCAATTCATTGGTAATTACTGTGCGAATATGGTTATCAAATCCCAATCTTAATTGAACATAATTGCCAATGCTGAATTCACCACCAACAGAAAAACTTTTGAACTTTTGAAAAAATGTATCAGTTTTATCTGCTAAATGATTAAATGAAGCATTGAATAATAAGGGCATACCCTTTAATTGATGATTAAAACCAATTCTTAAATCAATTGGTAAAGGTTCAAAATCTCCATTAAAAGTTGTCACTTGACTTCCCACATTCAATAATGAAAGTCCAAGATTAGTCCTGCCATCCTGCAATTTATAAAATAAACCAAAATCACAGGCAAAAGCTGATGAAGAATATTTTTCAACATTTGCAAAAATATACTTTACACCCACACCATAATTGATATTAGAGTCTATCTGATTAGCATAGTGCATTCCTAAAGTTAAATCATTTGCAGAAAAGGTACCTGAAATATCACCACTACTATTCGCATAATCAAATGAACCAAAATTAGTGTACATTGCATTAACGGCGATTTTACCACCTTCCCATTCAAAAGGTAATTTGTAAACAACATTACCGGAATTGATGTCCAGAGCATGCTTGAAATATGTAATGGAAAAATTATTATCCGTAGTTGAGTATAAAGTAGCAGGATTATAATATATTGAAGAAATATCATTTTCAATTGTCACAAAACTTCCTGCCAATCCGGCAGCTCTTGCACTACCTGCAAAACGAAGGAAATTGAAAACATTCGATGCTTCCACATTATAGGAAGATAAAACTAATAAAATTAAAAAATAAACCGGTTTATATTTCATTATTGAGAAATTTTTGTTTGAGTTTATTTATATCACTCATAAATACTTCAGGAACTCTCACTGCTTTTTTTGTATCTACTTTCATAAAAAGATGAGTCGTATGCCCTGAAGCTATTAAATCATATGCCCTGAAGACGTTATAATCAAATCTTAATTTTGCATTAATCGAATTTAATTTTAATATCGCTTCAATTTCCAAAATATCATCATAAGTTGCTGCATTAAAATATCTAACATAAGATTCCACAAGTGGTAATTGGTAACCTGATTCTTCTAATTTTGAGTAAACAAGACCAAATGAACGCATTAATTCTGTTCTGCCGACTTCAAAAAATGCTAGGTAATTTCCATTATAGACAAATCCCATTCTATCAGTATCTACGTATCTGACCCTGATGGGATAACGGTTTTTAATAATAATTCCTTCTTCAGTATTTATGATTTCTTTACTTTCTTTTAGAAAATGTTCTTTCATCTATTTGTTATCTTTTGGTAAACTGTTTAATATTTCAGTAATTCTTTCAAATTGTTCTTTGGAAGCAAAATCTATTTCAATAGTACCTGAATCTTCTGTTCGAGCTCTTATAGTAACTTTAGTGCCAAAATGATGTCGAAGTCTATCTTCTTCTTTCGAAAGAAACACCTTCAATTTTTCCTGTAATTCTGTTTTTTCCTTCTTCCCGGGTTGAATGAAATGATTATCTTCAAATAGAAGTTTTCCCTGCTGGACATCTTTCACTATTCTTTCCACCTGACGAACAGAAAGGGTTTTGTCGATTATTTCCTTTTCCAAAACCATTATCTGTTCTTTAACAGAAAGACCGAGTAGTGCTCTTGCATGCCCCATAGAAATCAAACCTATGCGAATATCTTCCTGTACTTTTTCTGGTAATTTGAGCAGTCTTATTAAATTCGTTACAGTCGAACGATCTTTGCCGATTCTATCGGAAACCTGTTCCTGCGTGTAATGATATTCTTCAATTAATCTTTGATAACTGTATGCAAGTTCTATTGGATTAAGATCAACTCGCTGAACATTTTCGATAATTGCCATTTCAATTAACTTAACATCCTTTTCGACCTTAATAATCAATGCTGGAATTTTCTTTAATCCGGCTATTTTAGAAGCTCTTACCCTTCTTTCACCGGAAATCAATTGATATTTATCTCCAACTTTTCGCACGGTAATAGCCATAATTATACCGTGATTTTTGATTGATTCTGCTAATTCATTTAAAGAGGTCTCATCAAAATCTATTCTTGGATTAAACTTATTTAAATCAATTTTATTTATATCAATAAAATCAAATAAATCAGTATTAGCAGTAGTTTCGGAATCTATATTCTTGATTTCAATTTTTGGAAGCAATGCTCCCAATCCTTTTCCTAATCCAAATTTTACTTTTTGAGGTGATTTTGATGCCATTTTCTACCCTTTTTTTATAAATTCTTGATTATTTTTATAAATTTCATTTGCAAGTGATAAATAATTATGAGCTCCTGTAGATGTAGCATCATACTCAATCACAGGCATATTGAAACTTGGTGCTTCCGCCAACCTTACATTTCGTGAGATAATTGTTTGAAATACCTTTTTTTCAAAGTGTCTGCGAACTTCATCAATTACAGAATTTGAAATCCGCAATCTACTATCATACATCGTCATTAACACTCCTTCCAAATCAAGTTTTGGATTGAAGTTGAGTTTTATCAGTTCGATTGTGTTAAGAAGTTGTCCTAATCCTTCCAATGCATAATATTCACATTGTACAGGTATCAGCACAGAATCAGCAGCACAAAGACCATTAACAGTTAGTAATCCTAATGAAGGTGGAGAATCAACAATGATGAATGAATAATCATCTTTTATCTGATTTAATACTTTTTTTAGTCTTGTTTCTCTTTTTTCCTGATTTACTAGCTCTATTTCCGCACCTACCAAATTTATTGATGCCGGAAGTATTGACAAATTCGGATATTTAGTCTCTACAACCACATCATGAAAGTCGGCTTGTTCAACGAGCAAATCATAAACTGTATTTTCTAAATTTTTTGTATCAATACCTAAACCTGAAGATGAATTAGATTGCGGATCTATATCAACGAGCAATGTTTTTTGCCCTAAAATTCCTAATGAAGCACATAAATTGATGGAAGTCGTTGTCTTACCAACTCCACCTTTTTGATTTGCAATTGTAATTATTTTTCCCATATTCCTATAATAAAATTTAAAATTGATATTTGTTGAAGAAGTAAAAAAATGCAGTAAGTATTACTGAATGGTTAATTCTGCCATCTTCAATCATTTTTTTCACTTCTTCTACCTCAGTAGGAACTACACGAATCTCTTCATTTAAGTCAAAGCTTTGAGAACCCGTTGGTTCCAATCCAAACCAGGCAAATGAATAACATTTGTTATTCAAAAATGCAGGATTTGGTAAAGATACTCCGGTTTGTATTAATTTTTCATCACTCTTATAACCTGTTTCTTCAAGACATTCTCTGTATGCAGCATCAATTGGCAATTCATCTTCTTCTATTAATCCACCTGGTATTTCAAGTGTAATCGAGTCTGTCCCCTGTCGATATTGTTCGATTAAAAGGATTTTATTATCCTTGGTTAAAGGTACGACATTTGCCCAGTTTAAGGATGATAAAACCACGAAATCTGACTCTCTTTCCCAGACAGGATGTCTTCTTCGAACTATTTTTGCCTTGAATATTTTCAAGTCAATTAATTCTTTTATCGAAACAGTATCCCACTTTGGTATCATTAGCAAAAATTGTAAATTTCAAAATTAACAAAGAATAGTCAATTATAAATTATATAATTATAATTTCTATGATTTATATTAATTATACTAAACAAATTAGTTAAAAACTATCATTAAATTTTGATTTATAAGATTTACTCGTGTTTTTTTTGTTTGTATGAAGAACATGAATTTTATTATTAATAATTTCTTTTTGTCTTCTCTTTTTCACAAGGTCTCTTTCAACAAATACTTTTTTGTCTGAAAGTGGATTAAATCCGGTATAATACATTAGTGTCGAATATGTTGAAGGTGTAGGAGTGAAAATTTGCACCTGCTCCGGATTTATCCTTAATTCGTCTCTCAAAAAATTAGAAAGTTCTTTCATTTCTCCTTCGCTACAACCCGGATGAGCAGCGATGAAATAGTATGTAAGAAATTGCTTTTTACCGATTTTTTTGCTTAATTCATCAAATTTCTTTTTAAATTCGATAAGATAAGTTTCATTTTTGCCCATTATATCTAAAACATTGTTGTTTGTATGTTCAGGAGCAATTTTCATTTGACCTGAAACATGGTGTTGCACTATATCATAAAGGTATCTTTCACCGTTTTTCTTATCTTCGACAATTAAATCATATCTAATACCTGAACTTACAAATACTTTTTTGATTCCATTTATTTTTCTAATTTTTTCGAGCAACTCTGTTTGTGAATTATGATTATTAATCAATGCTTTGCACACAGTTGGATACACACATCTTTTATCAGGACAAAGTTCCTTGTCATTTCTTACTTTACAGCCGCTATCAAACATATTTGCAGTTGGACCACCAATATCGGAAATATATCCCTTGAAGTCCTTTTGCTTTGTAATTTCTTTTGCATCTTCAAGAATTGAATCAATGCTCCTGCTCACAATTCTTCTACCTTGATGTACTGCTATTGAACAGAAATTACATTCGCCATAGCAACCTCTATGTGAAGTAATCGAAAACTGAATTGTTTCAAGCGCTTTAATCTTACCCTGTTCTTTATAAAATGGATGTGCATCTCTTTTAAAGGGCAAACTATAAATTTTGTCTAATTCTTCACTTGAAGGCAAAAATTGAGGTGGATTTTGTACTAGATAACGATTATCATATTTCTGTAATAGCCCTTTAGCATTGAAGGCATCATTATTTTTGTAAAATGTTTCAAACATTTCAGCAAATTTCACTTTATCTTTGCTTGCTTCATCAAATGAAGGTATTTCGATATAATCTTTTGGTAGATTTTCAGAAGCAGTATAGCAAAGTCCACGAATATCTTTCCAGTTTTCATTTTTGCTAATTTTATCAGCAATTTCAATAATTGTTTTTTCTCCCATTCCATAAACAAGAGCATCGGCTTTTGCATCGAAAAGCACACTACGTCTAATTTTATCAGACCAATAATCATAATGTGCAATTCTTCTCAAACTTGCTTCAATACCGCCTAATATTATTGGGACAGTATTCTTAAATAACCTACGAATCAAATTTGTATAAATAATTGTTGCTCTATCCGGTCTTCGATTGTTTTCTCCACCGGGAGTTAAGTCATCACTTCGTTTTTTCTTCTTCAAAGCAGTATAATTTGCAACCATCGAATCAACACATCCTGCTGTTACTCCCCAAAACAAACGGGGTTCTCCCAGTTTCATTATATCATCATTTTCCAAGTCAGGTTGAGAAATAATTCCTACTTTCCAACCTTGTGATTCGAGAACTCTTCCAATTACTGCAGCTCCATCGTAATAGCTGTCAATATACACATCTCCTGTTACGATGATAACATCTAATTTTTGCCATCCTAATTTATTTATATCTTGTTTTGTTGTTGGTAAAAACATTAAATATTGAACTTTTAAAAAAATAAGTTTTTAAAATTATGTATTTTCTACCTAAAATATAATAAAAAGTGTAAATTTTCGATTAATTTGTAACAATTATTACTTTTAATTGTTTAAGTTTATAAATTATACAAAATCAATTTGCTGATGAAATATTTAATATACATTTTAGTTTTCTTTGGATTTTTATTACCTACCCACGCACAATATTGGGAGGAGATTAAGAATTTACCTTCTGCATACAAGGATGGTTATTTTTTAGATATATATTTTCTTCCATCCAATACAAATTATGTCTGGGCTTGTGGATTTAGTGGTTATGTTGTTCGTTCAACGAATTACGGTGCAACCTGGAATGGCACAAAAATTCCTAATGCTGACCACATGGAAAATGTGCAATTTCTAAATACAAACGTAGGATATGTCTCTGGTGTAGATGGTATATATAAAAGCACTGACGGTGGAGTAAATTTCTTTGATGTTACTCCAACAGATTCATCAGGCAGAGGCTTTTGGGGAAGTTATTTTACTGATGCGAATAATGGTGTATTGCTTGGTGGTGGCTGTGATGGATTGCAAAGATTTTATAAAACTACAGATGGAGGTAATTCCTGGACATTGTTCCAAACTGCAATTGTTTCTTCAGGATTAACTGACTGTATCTTATATACAGACGGAACAGGATATGCAGTCAGCAGTGGTTATTTATGGTATACTTCTAATGCAGGAACTACTTGGGCAATAATTCAATCCACCGGCTTGAAAATTTGGGAAGAAGAAATTTCTATATTTGGAAATTCTTTTCTTTTACCTATGGCAGGAACTGACTGTCAAGGTGGAGGTCCTAATTCAGGTGGAATGAATTTTTCAACTGATGGTGGAGTAAATTGGAACAAATATAATGTCCCTTATGCATTATTCGGTGCTGCTTTAACGAGCACTACTTCCGGATGGGCTTGCGGATATTCTAGGCAAATTTATCATACTTCAGATGCAGGATTGAATTGGGAATTGCAAAACTGTGGAATTCCCGAAGGAATTGCTTTGGATGATATTACATTTTTATCTCCAACTGACGGCTGGGTTTGCGGACAAGGAATATACAAATTAGCACCAACCAAATTTTTAACAAATAAGGATTCAATTGGTTTCGGTAATATTTGTTTTATGGAAACTAGAAGAGATTCAGTTAAAATTGCGAATTTATCTTTCAAAATGGCAGATCTAAAAGTTAGTCTGATTAATAACTTTGATAATGCTTTTTCAATAATTTCACCAACTACTTATTTATCCCAAATAAATGAATGTGACTCTGTCGGAATTATTATTCAATTTGCTCCGACTGTTAATAAAGATTACACTGCTAAATTAAGAATTGAAACCATGTCCGGTGATGGAGTTACTTCTTTTATAAAAGAAATACCTTTAACCGGAACTGGCAGCAAATCTACAATTTATGCTGAAAATAAGATGTTGATATTCGATAGTATACCGTGTAATAAACCTCAAATAGTTAGCTTGAAATGGTATTCAGATGGATACAACGAGCAATTATTAAGTGCAACTGAATTATTAGATGATAAAAATCAAATAACACTGCAAACTAATTTACCGGACTGGGTAACAAAACTTGGCACAACAACACAATTTCAGTTGCTTTTATTAGATACAGGGTGGGTTTCTCAGAATTATAAATTCTTAATGTCACCTTGTCAAAGAGATACTATTATTAAGATTTCTGCATATGGAGTATCCCCTATTATTAATACAATTGATAGTTTGCACTTTGTGTCGCATTGTTCAGGAATAATCATTGATACGATTCCTGTTTGGAATACAGGCAATGCAACTCTAACAATAATCAATTCATCAATTGTCGGAAATCCGCCTGAAGTTAAAATTCTCGGATGGACTTCTCAGAAAACTGAGCCGGTTTCAATTCCTATTAATTCAAGTGACTCCGTAATTGTTCAATTCAATCCCCAAACCTTAAATTTAACAAGTTATTATCTTCGATTGGAAAATGATGATATGACTCTGAAAAGAGGAAATAAAAATCCAATGAACATTCTACTTGTGGGGAAAAAGGAAAGTGAATTAGTTACTATCAAAGATTCAGTAATTGATTTTGGTAAAATATGTATCAATTCAACCAAAGATTCAATTTTGACATTTGATAATCTAGGAAATATCGCCGCAATGATGAAGATGGAAAATGATATACAGGAGCCGTTTTCTATGAATGTCCCCTGGAATTTCAGTATCGAGCCAAAAGATAAAGCACTTTTGACTTTGAAATTTGCACCCAAAACTTCTGGTCAGTTCAATGATTCACTGATTTTCAAGACCGGAGATTGCAATTATTTGAAATTGTATATTTCAGGTATTGGAATTGAAAGTAATTTCACTGTCACTCCAAATTCATTCTCTGCCACTATTAAAAGCGGGACATCGAAGGATTTTAATATTGTTTTAAAGAATACTGGAAATGATGATTTAAAAATTACAAATTATAGACTTGTACCTGCAACATCCGATTTCAATTTTACCTTGGCTCCTTCATTAACTCAAACTCTTAATATTGGTCAGCAAATGAACTTTGTTTTAACTGCAATTTCAAATACAAATGCATTTTATAAAGGTCAAATTTGCTTTGATGCCGAAGGTTTATGCCCTGTTTCGATGTGTGTCCCTGTGGAATTAATAAGTATCAATCGATATATGACAATGAAAGACTCAATAAATTTTGGTAACTTTGAGTGTTCAGCTTTGATGATTGATACAATTTGGGTGAAAAATTCCGGAGCTGTTGCTGATACTATTACATCCATCTCACTTGATGATGAGACTTATTTCAAAATATTAGGAACGACAATTTCACCAAATACAATTCCGGAGGGTGATTCTCTGGGAATAATTATTAAGTTTGAAACATCGATTGAGGGTGTGTTCACAGCTCAATTAAATGTTCAAACATTAAACCCTGATGGCCAAACTTTGACTACCAAACTAAGAGGTGAATTCAAAAAAACAGATTTCTCAATTTCTAAATTATCAATTGATTTTGGTCAATTTGAAATGTGCGATTTAGAAAAAATAATCAATTTTGATATTCAAAATAATGGAACTTTAGATGATGATTTAATTGTTTACGATATATCAATTCCAACAGGATATACATCAGATTTCAACTCTCCGGAACACTTTGCAGGAAATGATTCAAAGCAATTTTCGGTTATTTTCACACCTGGAAAAATCACAAATGCCGGTATATTTAATGGGCATCTTTATTTTTATTCTCAAACCTGTCATGACACTTTGAAGTTGGATTTTCAAGCAGAAATAATTGACCCAAAACTTACATACAGTTCATCCGCAATTGATTTTGGAAGTGTATGGATTGGTGATGTAAAAATTGACTCGTTACTGGTTTCTAATTATACAAATACAACCAGAAAGATAGAATCATTAATTCCACTCTCACTACAGTATTTCAAAATGATTACTAATTTGCCAATTATCGTCCCCCCTAATTCGAGTATACCATTGTACTTTAGCTTTTCTCCAACTATTGATGGAACTTTCACAGATAAAATTTCATTTATTGAATCTTCAATTTGTAAAGACACACTTGATTTTACACTGAAAGGAACAACTCCTAAGGAAATTTATGAAACAACTGTGAACGTAGGGAATTATAAATCAAAACCTGGTGATTCAGTATATATAGATGTTTTCTTAAGTTCAAAAATTGAGAGACTGGAACCTGATTCTATTAATGTGCAACTTTCATTTGATAAATACCTGATTTATCCTGTAAAAACTTATTTAGTTGATAAAAATGGAAATTTAAATAATCTCAAATTTGACTACAAATCCGGTGTTATTTCTTTCACATTAAATTCTACAGAGGCATTGCAGGCAGTCTCAAAGGGAGATACCATAATTAGAATCAGATCCTATGTTCTCGCATCAAGCCCTTATTTTACACCTATTATTCTTGATAATTTTAATATTGCTACAAATAAAAATGTTTCAATAATTAAAATTGACGGTTCTTTGGAAATTGATCCTCTTTGCAGTCCCGAGGTTGAGCATCACTTGATTACAATAGCGTCGTCTAATATTCAGATTTTGGCTCAACCGATTGGCACTAATACTGCTGAAATTAAATTTGAATATATTGAGGCAAATCAGGTCCTGGAAATTTACGATATCTTAGGAAACTTATCTGGTATTATCCCATTAGAAAAAGGTTCATACACTAAAGAAATTAGTTTTGATAATTACACTAACGGAATTTATTATTTATACTTGAAACCTTTAAATCAAGCCCCACAAAAACTGTTAAAGAATAATTAGTATGTATAAATTTTTAGAGAAATTATTTAATAAAGATAAGCAAATAATTATTCAAACAGATGATTTTGAGAAATTGCAGGAAGCTAAGAACCTTATCAATTCTGAGATTAAGCATTTCATCAATTCTCATAATGGTAAAATTTATTTGCTTGGAGTTAGAGAAAATAACGTTTATATTCAACTGAAAGGCTCTTGTTCAAACTGTCCGGCTATTGAGATTACATTAAGAGGTTTTATTGAAAAAAAAATGCGTGAAAATCTCGCATGGTTTAATATTTTAATAAAAATATAAATATCAATTTTCGTAATTTTGTTTTATTTTAAACATTGAAATGATAAAAATTAATAAACTAATTCAGATTTTCATACTGATATTCTTAATGATTTCGCTTAGCTCCTGCTCGAAAACTGATATCAATTTTAAACCTGCCGTAAAGACTAATATTTCCGAAAATCCGGTCAATGGAGATAAACAAACTAAGAAATATTTTCCCAAAATTCTTAAAAAATTCCCACATAATCCATCTTCATATACTCAAGGTTTAATTTTTCATAATGGAGATTTATATGAAGGAACAGGGCAATATGGCTCTAGCAAACTAATGAAAATAAACCTTAAAACTGGTTATCCACTGAAATCTTTAGATTTGTTACCCGTATATTTTGGTGAGGGTATTACAATTTTTAATAATAAGATTTACCAGCTAACCTGGCAGAGTAATAAAGGTTTCATTTATGATATTAATTCATTAAAAAAAATTGGAGAATTTACTTATCCCACAGAGGGTTGGGGTATTACAAATGACTCAACATCTTTGATAGTAAGTGACGGAAGTAATTTTCTTAATTTTTATGATCCAATTAACTTCTCTGTTATTAAAACTATTATGGTTGTCAGAAAAGATGATACCCCTGTTTATAATTTGAATGAACTTGAATTTATCAATGGGATGGTCTTTGCAAATGTATATATGACTAATGAAATAATAGTAATTAATCCCAATACAGGAGTTATCGAAGCTTCAATTGATGTATCTGAGTTAAGGTATCATTTGGATGATATTGCTGATGCTGAAGTTGCAAACGGAATAGCATATAATGATAAGACCAATACTTATTTTTTAACAGGTAAGTACTGGTCTAACTTATTTGAAGTAAAATTAATCGAAGAATAAATTATTCGTATAATAAATTATTCTCCAATAAAAAGAGGAGATACCGCAATATCTCCAAAAATGAAAATAGGTATTTCTGGAAAATCATCATTATCAGTCAATATCTGAATTTTCCCTTTTACAATTCCACTTTTTTCCGGTTTAAAAGATACCTCCAGATTATATGTGCCGCCTTTAGAAATTTTCTGTCCGTTTCTTAATTTAATTTGCAGATTATTAGGAGAAAATGTTCCTAACCGTAATGTTACATCATTATCTGAATCATTATGAATGGTTAGCATTTGATTACGTGTTTCACCTACTTGCACATCAGTAAATGAAAAGAATGAGCTTGGGGTAACGTATAAATCTCTTTTGATATCAGCTTTTAATTTCAACTGTATCTGATTATTATCGGGATCATTTGAAAATATATTAATTATTTTTTCAATTTCACCACTATAATTAGCCACAGTTAAAGTAACCATAAGGCTGGTTGCCTCGCCGGGGGCAAGCAAATCCTTCCTTAAAGGGGCATTCGTACAACCACAGGTAGGTTTTACGTTTGTGATGTGCAAAGTATCTGTACCTGTATTAGATATCATGATTTCAGCATTTAATGGACTATCCTTGGGTTTTACAATACCCCAATTATATTCTAATCCATCAGGAAAACTAATTTGTGGCTTTGCGAAAATTAATTCCGGTAAAAAAAATGTAAATATAAATAAGGTTATAAGCTTAATATTCATTATAATTTTAATTATTTTAATAATTATGAAAAAACGAAAAATCTGTAGGAATATTGATTAGTATAATATAGTAAAATCATAAAAAATCCCGTTAACCTAAGCTAACGGGATTCATTTTCATATTTAACTTACTATTATCGTATAATCTTGCCTGGAACTTTTGAAGGATATTTATATCCATCGTGACAATCTGAACATATTGGTGGTTTATCAAATCTTGAATTTTGATGACAATCGGTACAACTTAAATCAATATGTATTTCATCAAGTTTTATTCCGGTTTTTGTATGATCAAATTTTCCATCCTTAAAGTTATTATGACAAGAAGTACAATTACTATTTAATCCTTTAAAAGAACTTGATTTGTGGCATTTATTACATTTTAGATTAAAATGGTTCCCACTTAAATCAAAACCTGTGTTCTTGTAATGATTAAATTCTTCTTCAGGTTTGTCAGAGTGACATTTTGAACAAACAGTTGTTATATGACAATTGATACACGGTTGATGATGTTGTTCGAAAGATTTATGTGTTTTCTTCTTTTTCGTAACACTCTCAGAATATTGCTTATGGTTAACATCATGACAAGAAATACAATTATCATCTTTATGACAAGTTTGGCAAGCAATCGAAAATCTTTCAGTATGTTCATTGTGATAAAATGTTACGTATTTACCACCTGGTTGTTTCGTTTGATAAACAATCTTCTTAGGTTCAGTTAAAGGAGGATGTTTATAATTTTCAAATTTCTTGATTTTTTCTCTTTTAACTTTGTCTTGTTCATCTTTTTTGGTTATGTGGCATTGCTGACAATCTGTCGTCCTATCCCATTGCCTATGGCAATTAAGACACTGCCTGTGATAAGCTGCTTCCAAATCAGGAGTGAATATATCTTTACGTTTCCTAGTAGTATTATGGCAAGTTTTGCATTTTACAACAGGGCCAGTAGTATTATAATGATGACATCCTTCACATCCGATTGAAAAAGATGACATTTGAGCATGAACTTCATGAGAAAAAGTAACTTCACCATAATCTCCTTCTACATCATTCATATGTACTAATTTGGGTCCTTCGCTAGGTTGATGGTAAACGGTGATAATTGAACTTCTAGGACAATTTGCAAGGCATGGATCGTTTTTAGTAGGGTAATCACAAGCATGACATGTCTTACAATTAACAGGCATCATCGTATTACTATAATGCTTATCAGTGGTTATCTCGGTTTCCACAATCTTTGATTCTGTTTCTACGACTTCTGTAGTTTTATAATCTGCTTTACTTTTGTCTACTTGCTTTCCTTCAGTTGAAAGATAAATGATTAGACTTAGAAGAGCTAATATTAAAATAACATTAAATATTTTTTTCATTTCATACCTCCTTTTCAGCTTTTTCTGGTAAACTAATTACAGGAAAAATAATTACAAAAGCACGGTAAATCATAACCATCAAAGCGATACAGCCCGGAGTAACAGAAATTTCTCCAAAAGAAGGGAA
>MHAC01000069.1:67066-68957 GCA_001804565.1 Ignavibacteria bacterium GWF2_33_9
AAGGTATTTATACGATTCAACAATACTCCGAATATTACTAATGACGAACTAATCAGTAACCATTTAACTGATCTATTTATCCTTCGTGATGATAGTAGTATTAATGGTGCAATAACACCGAAAATGATTTCAATTAAAAATGCAATCGAAAATTTATCGAAAGTAAAAGCATAGACAAATGTTTTTCTAATGAACATATCTCCAATTTTAAATGCCAAATAAATACCTAACAACATAGGAACATATCCGGCAATTTTCGATAATACATCCATTTCAGGTTTTAACTTAAATGATTTAGAAGCCAAAATTGATTCAAAAATAATCATTGGAATACCTACACATATTGCAGAAATAAAAAACAGCAGAGGTGAAATTGGTGTTTGCCAAAGAGGATGCAATTTATATCCGGCTATAATCATCAAAGTACCCAAAGATGATTGGTGAAGGGTTGACAATACAACACCGGCAATAATAAAAATAAACATTGCTTTACCCAAAGTATTGTCGAATGTTTTTAAAATCCAATTAATTGGCCTATATAAAAACTTGAGTAATTTTGGGAAACGCATATTGTTCTTAAATCTTTCGGTAACTAAAGGCAAAAACTCTATGTAAAGTACTGTAACATATGTCATTACGCAAATGCCGACTTCAAACAAAGGAGACGAACCATTCCACATTACTAAAGGATGCCAAATATAAAACCACCTTCCTATATCAACGAATACAGCTACAGCAACAAAAGTATATCCTAGCATTGCTGTAAGTAAAGCTGGACGTACCACAGCATCCATTTTTGGTAGATGGAAAATATGACCCATTGCAGCAGAAACAAAACCTCCTGCAGCAAGTGCAACTCCAGCAGCTACATCTACACCAATCCAGAGTCCCCATGGATATAAGTTAGTAAGATTTGTTACTTGACCAATCCCAAAGATAAATCTACCAGCCAGGAATACTAATCCATTTAGTGCAAAAAGTGTAACTACAATCATACCTGGAGTGAAATATTTGTATTTCATACGTTGAGGATAAACTATCTCATTCATGATTTGCCTCCTTTTCGTTTTCTTGGATTTCGACTTGTTGTTTTCTTTTTTGCATCCACATCACACCACCTAACCAACCAAAAAGAGCTAGCGGTGGAATAAAATATGAGAATATACCGTGTTGAATTGCTTCAGTAACACCCGGGGCCGGTTTATCACCAAGAACCGGGAATTTCAGTTTTTCAAATTCAATCGGAGCAATGTAAATCCAAGATGTTCCACCAACTTCATTTTCACCAAAAATATAATTAATATACTTTTCAGGATATCTTTCAATTCTCTTCTTTGCAAGCAGTAAAATTTCATCTCTTGGTCCGTAAGTAATTGCTTCCGTTGGACAATTTGCTACACATGCGGGCAGTAAACCTTTTTCGGTTCTACTGTAACAGAAATCACATTTAGCTATATTTGGCTTCAAGGCAACTTCGAATTCGAAAGTTGGAATTTGGAAAGGACAAGCAACCATACAATATCTGCAACCTATACACTTATCTGAATTCCAGACTATGGCACCATTTCCTTTCTTTTCGAATGCTCCAACAATGCATGCCGAAGCACAAGCAGGTTCCAGGCAGTGCATACATTGATATTTTGCATTGTGTGGGACTAATGGATTCATTGGATTATCGAATTCATTCACAACTGTTAAAGAGGCAGGAGAAGGTCTTCGGAATTCATCAAAGACTTCTCTTTTATGGAAGTCTTCATTATCCTTTGCAGGCAAGTTATGTGCTACTTTGCATGCATATTCACAATTACGACATCCAACACAGCCACTAACATCCACCAGAACACCCATTCTGGTGCTTTCATCAATTTTATCATTTGATTTAACTTTTAAA
>MHAC01000070.1 GCA_001804565.1 Ignavibacteria bacterium GWF2_33_9
GTAAGTGAGAATAGGGGATAATGCTGCATTGACAAAAGCTAAAGAGATTTTAGACAATGTATAATTAGATTCAACAGAAGCCTGTAAATCAAATACTAATATTGAAAAAGACATTCCTAGCACAACATAAAAAATTGATCGAAACATTTGTGTCCTATTTTGAATATCTCTCACTGTAAAAGCAGCCAAGATACTGGCAAATATAAAAGTTAATGCAAGATTAAAATCATTACCTCTTGCAGCTGCCAACAAAAGAGCAGAAGTAATTGTTGAATAAAATGCGGTTCTTGAATCAAATAGGATTGCTATTAGCATTGCAATTGATGGAACCGGAATTAAATATCCAATAGGATAATTTGATGGTATTTCTACGGTCAACCATGAAAGAAATGCAACTAATAGAAGAGAACCCAATAAGACAATAACCTGAACATTATCTCTGAAAATACTTTTCCTAATGATTACCAAATAAATTAAAATCATAGAAAAAATAATTACAGAATATCCTATATTTCCAAGTACATAACTAGGTGTTAAATAGTTCTCACTCGCCATTTTTTTTGATTCACGGAAAGATTCAATTTTCTGGTTAATTTCCGGTGTAATTTTCTGTCCTTTTTCGACGATTACTTCTCCTGTAAGAACATATCCATCATATTGAGGCACGGATTTTATTGCTAAATCAACTTCAGTATTTGTCAATTCTGTACTGAATTCCAGATTTGGTTTTAATTTATTTTTAAGGATATCTATAAGTAATGGTTCAGTATTTTCAAAAAAGACATTTTTAATGAACTTACTAATTTTTTCTTCAATATTTTCATTTGAAAACAGATATCGTTTTTTTAGATAAATTCTGTTGGTTGGGGTGGTTTCAGCAATGATTTCTGTTGTGGTAATTTTATCTAAGGATTTATCAATATAACCTGCAGAATAAAGATTATCAACAAACGCAGGAATATTTTTAATCATTTTATTAATTTCTTCAAATCTGGTTTTTTCGGGAAATTCCAAAAACATCATTAATAATCTTTGATTTACTTCATATTCTCCAAGATATTTTGTTGTTGGATCTGCTGTTTTTAATTTCTCGAAAATTATCTTTAGTGCACTTTGCAATTTTAGTTCAACTAATGAATTTTCCTTGAATACAGGAAGACTACTATTCTTAGCTTCGGTAATTAGTTTATTATAATCATCTTTTGACTTAAAAATTGGATAAGTATTATCGGCTTTTATTGTTTGATTTTGCCAGGGAGTGCCAATTTGTATATTATGCTGATTAACACGCATTATATTATTATCTAAATGGTAAGTAAATAGAATAGTGCAAATAAAAATTGAAAGACCGATTATTAATAGTTTAACTTGAAATGAATATTTTAAATCACGATTATCGTATCCATGACCATGAGATCTATAATTAAAAATTTTATTAAAAGTTTCCTTATAACCCATATTTTCACCAATTAATGTAACTTTTTCACTGTAAATTCAGTATAATTTATAAATTTGTAAAAATAAATAATTATAAAAATATGAAAAGATTTACTTTCTTAACAATATTTCTTTGTTTTAATTTGATTTTTTTTCCAAATTACTCATTCTCACAGAAAATAATTGAAAGTGAAAACGAAAAATTCAATGAAGTAATTCGAGAAAAAATAAGATTTGATATTGAAAAACAATTTGAAGAAATTATTACTCTTCAAGATAAAGAAAAACAATTTACCTCCAAAATTCAACATCCAATCACAAACAGTGCAGATGCCTTGGAGTCTTTAGTTTCAAGCGATACCGGAGCAGAGTCTGAATTAACAGCTGCAATTAATCCACTTGATTCAAACAATATTATTGTTTCGGTGATGAAACAATCAACGAGTGCACTTACTATTTTAATTTATTATACAAAAGATTTTGGAAAAACGTGGACAAAAAGTACTTTTGCACCTTTACCACCAAGAAGCGATTTATATATTATAGGAGGAGGAGATCCCGTTTGTGCATTTGACAAAGATGGGATTGCTCACCTAACTTGGATTTCTCTAACTTTTAAGTTGAAAGGAAGTCAAATAGATACAATTGGTACTGCTATGCATTATGGATATTCTACTAATGGCGGTGCGAATTGGGTGTATGACTATTATAATTCAGTTTCTCATACCGAAGCTTATTCGCCTGGCGCTTTTAATATCAGCAGATTATCATTCTTTGATGACAAACAATGGCTGGCTGCAGATTTAAACCCGACTTCACCATATTATAACAATATTTACATTTCTCTTTCCAGATTTATTATGTCTCAGTCCAGTGGAGCAAAAATTATTGGATTTACAAAAGAAGATGGTAATTTCTTTTTTAGAGAAAATGAAGTTTCTATCTCAAATGAACCTTCGTCCCAATTAAATGCGCATCAATTTTCTGCAAATTCTATTGCTGCAAATGGAAGAATTATAGTAACTTATTACGCAAGCAACAATAATAAAAACTATATATATGCAAATTATTCGGATGATGGGGGAAAAACATATTCAAGTAATCCTACATTAATTTCCGAGTTCAAATTTGTAAATTCCAGATTAATTTCATCAAATACAAAGGATACTATTATTGGAGTTGATTTTTCTAGAGTATATCCTTCTATTTACAATGCTTCTGACAATAATCCTGAAAGTAAATACTATGGTAATTCTTATGTGGTTTGGAGTGCTTATGGTACAACATCAGTTTCCAAAACAGGATTTAATGTTTACATGGCAGTAAGTACCGACAAAGGAAATACTTGGAGCGAACCATTTGAATTAAGTAAGGAACCTCAAACAGGAGATCAAGACCAATTTTACCCCGCAATAACTGTAAATCCGAATGGGACAGTAATTGCTTCATGGTATGAACAAGGTGTAAATAATGTGAAATCACTCACCAATTATGTTACTGCTTTTTCATTTGATGGTGGATTGACTTTCACAAAACCTATACCTGCTAATCAAATTCCTACTGATTTTAGTACAATTGGATATAAAAATAATAAATTCGGAATAGGCGAGTACAATCAAGTGATTTCTACTTCATCTTATGCAATTCCGGTTTGGTGCGATGGCAGAACAGGTTCTGGTGATTTGAATGTTTATGCTGCATTTATTCCTTTAAATGATGAAACTTCAGTTGAAAGAATTGTCAATTTTGGAGACAACTCTTTTAATTTAAATATTTTCCCTAATCCAACAACCGATAAAATTAACATTCAGTTACAAAATAGTTCAGAAAGTAATTCAACAAATATTCGTATTTCAAATTTGAAAGGCGAATGTCTGCTAGAATCTAATACTTTGAATAAGGAACTTGAAATTGAATGCACAAATTTGACAAGTGGAGTATATTATCTGGAAGCAGAAAACAACGGGAAAAGAGCAATTCAGAAATTTATAATTAAAAAGTAATCAATTTGCAAAATTTAAAAAAATCAAAAAAGATTAATTAAGTTTAAAAAAAAATTCGTAATTTTGTAATTCTATAAATTTTAAATGTGGAAATATGGCACATCATAAGTCAGCGTTAAAGAGGATACGTCAATCAAGAAAGGCTCGTATCTACAATAGACAAAACAAAAAAGTATTAAAATTTGCTTTGCGTTCTGTAAAAGAAGCAACAACTTTCGAAGATGCTGTTGCTAAATATCAAAAAGCTACTAGTGTTTTAGATAGAGTAGCTGCTAAAGGTATTATCCATAAAAATAATGCAGCTCATCAAAAATCAGCACTTGCTAAATTTGTTAAGAAATTAGATCCTAGCTTAAATTAAAATTAGAGCACCCGTAGCTCAATTGGATAGAGTACTTGACTACGGATCAAGTGGTTGGGAGTTCGAATCTCTCCGGGTGTGCTTTTTTTTGCGGAAATGGTGAAATTGGCAGACACGCCATCTTGAGGGGGTGGTGCCCTATGGGCATGGGGGTTCAAGTCCCCCTTTCCGCACACAACAGAAACAGCAGTGATGCTGTTTTTTATTTATCATCTAAGCTTCATCCAAATTAATACCTCGTGAATCCCAATTCCATCCAAATTCAAAATGATTATTATTGAAATCTTTATCATAAATTAAAGTTGCTGGAATTACTGAATAAGTTGGTGGATTTGTTGTATAATCAATATGATTTCTATCTTGATCCATCATAGAATTATAATCAAAACCATTAGAATTCACGACTTGATTAATTAGATAGTCATTTTCACAATGCCACGACCTGATGAACTTTGTCTGCTTAAAGTAATTTATTGTTTCAGGAGATAAAAACACATTTGGTTGTCCTAATACGTTATATGTTTGTTGAGCTGGCTCTAAGTCTTGTCCAATCATTTCAACTGTTAGGATAAGTAATATCAATAGAAATTGAAAGATTTTCATGATTTACCTCAACTTTTACTTAATTACATTGAATTTAGAAGAAAATTCATTTCCACTTGATTTTACTTTCAATAAATAAAATCCAGATGGTAATGATAATTGAATTTCAATGTGATTATCGACTACAATTAATTCTTTCATAACAATTAATTGTTTTCCTACAGTATCAGAAATTATTAGTTCATCGATACTGGCGATGTTATTCGTTGATATTTGCAAGGAGTTGTTTGAATATTGAATATTTTGTATTCCTGATTTTTCGATATCCCCAGAATTCACATCGACAGTTCTCCATCGGTCTGAATAAAGAAATATATCGTAGGTTTGCCAAAGAAGTAGTTTATTGTCATTTAGAATAATTGTCCTTCCGCAATTATTGATTTCGAAAATAGGAATATTATTCTCTTTTTGGTAAAATGTTGTTATTGGTTTTATACAACCTGCGGAGGGTATCCATATTTTTTCATCACTTGAAAAAGAACAGCTATTTTTATTTCTACCCCAATTGTATTTCTGTAAATTCTGTAAATTAATTACATCTAATCCATTATAACTGTCAAAAGTAACTGAAATATAGGTATTTAATGGAGAAAATTTTAATGCTGAAATCATGGAATCCCAAGTATGTGGTAATTTTGTTATTAAGTCAAATGTGTTTGCATCATAGATTTTAACTCTGGAAAATCCATCACTTCCATAAGTTCCTACTGCAAATATTGTTCCATCTTGAGAGAGAGTTAATGCAAATACATTACCTTCAGAATCAACAGAATTAATAATTCTGTTTTCTTGATAATTGTATTTTACAAACTTCCCTTTATAAAGTCCAAATATTTCTTGATTTGTACTTGGATAAAACATCAATGAAATTGGTGGTTCTAGTTTCCCTTTCTTTACTATTGTTGTATAATCAAGGATTTGAATTTCTTCAGTAAAATTTCCATCTTTAAAAATTAAGTCTATAAAAATTTCACTGCCGTCATTACTTAAAGCAATGCCCACTACATTACTATTTGAATCGCAGGTAATTTTTCTAAGCAAATTCCCGTTTTTAACATCATATTCGAAAATATTATTCCATTTACCAATAAGTATGTTTGAATTGATAGGATGTATGGCAATTGCATCCACTCCATTTCCTTCTGCAACGTTTTCTATCTTCCATAGTAAGTCGTTATCCCCGTTAGGTATTACTTGAGAGTTAAGATTGAAAGAAATAGAGAGAAATAGCACCAAAGAAGCAATTAAACTCAAAAACGAGTTGAATTTTAATGAATTAATCATAACATTTACCTTTTATTTATTTTATTTTCTTTACATCTTTCTTATTTTGCATTTTCATATAACTATAATAACAATTTAAAACCAATTTTGTAACACAAAAACTCAATTATTTTTTTTCTTTTATTAATTAATATTAACCGTACCTCTCAAGACAATTACCGGTTAAAGCTCTCAAGAAACCAACGAAAATGCTAAATTTTAAACTATTTTTCAACATTCTTAAAAATATTAATATATTTTAATTTTAAGTAGTTATTAGAATCTATTAATATCTTTTTATTTATGATTCATTATATTGACTTTTGATTTGTATCGCATGGAGTTGAGCTATTGTAATTCTGATTTACATATCCTCGTAATTGATAGAGTATCCCATTATCTGCATTATCACAATAACAAATTCCATTGAAAACTAAATATACAATTGTTTTCATAACACTGTCTCTCATTTCATGTCTTGCTACATATTTAGCTGCACTTTGATTCATTAATTGCAAATCTTCTTCTGTACAAGGGTGCAAAGTTGTGTCTATTGGTGGTTTGGTATAATCTGAAATTGTAGAATAATCCCACACCATCGAATCAAGTGTTGTTGCTATTCCTGATGCGAACATTGGATTAGTACTAATTAATGAATCGCAATTTGTTCCGGTATATTCTAATATTGTTGTGAGATATGTAGGTTTTTGTTGTGAAATTGGTGAAGGTGAAATTAAAATTTCTTTTGGAACATCAACAGTTTTAAAAATATACTTTAATATCATAATTTTACCTTGTCCAGGAAGTAATTTCATTCTCAAATGCAATGTGTCTCTTTGGTTTATAAATGGATAATAATTACTTATTAAGTTATTGTATGGTTCCTGCATAAACCAATCTGGCATTTTACACCCTAGTTCATCAATTCTTAAACCAATACTCGGTTCATTATCCTTCCATTTTACAGGATTTTTTGCTGATGGTACAGTTTTATAACTACAATATATAGGAAGTACAATTTCACGTGCACCAAGTCTTTGCCACCAAAAATCTATATTACATTGACGAAACCATTCAGGAAAAGGATTATCATTAATACACTCATTACCATAATTAACCATATAATCAAATGTTGATGTTGAAATAAATCCATAATTGAAACTCTGAATTAATGGGTCAGTTCGTCTATTAATTATTCCAAAAAGCGGTTTACCATTTAATTTATATTCGTAATTGATAGAATTTTGTTCGCAAGGATAAGAATATAAAGTAACATCATAAAAACCACTGTCAATGGTTGTATGCTGTTCATAAAGTGGATTCCCATTTTCTACTCTATTTAATGGTCTAGTTTTTATGTTATTAATATCAATATAGAAATTCATGAGGTTAGAGTAAATACTACTAGGATTTTGCTTATATAATTCTAAGAAACCTTTACCATACCATGCTTGCAATTTTAAATTCATCAAGGTATTTTCGTTTGCCTTTATCCATTTGTGAATTTTGTTAATTTCTGTTCTTGCTGACTTAAGTCCTATGAAAATATTATCTTTATCGATATCCATAGTCGAAAAATCATAGGATGAATTATTAAAATGATCATCAAAACCATTAGGGTCGGATACATTCTGATTATCATTTCCTAGAACATAGTCTCCACCTAAATCTTCTGAATAAAGTAATTCGTCTCCTGTTAAAGATGTTGTTAAGTTTTGTGGTTGCAAACCTAGTTCACCAGAGCCATTCCAAAATTTCGCATTTGATGTTTTGAACCAATAAATTAATCCTTTCGCACCTAAATTTATTGCTGTATTTATCATTAATCGGTTTTCTTCTCCTGTACGTGGACGTGCGCCATCCAATGTAAAACTTTCACATTCAATTGAATCTTGAATAATTGGATCATATATTTTCCATATTGCATTAAACCAATTTTCTGATTGAACCCATAAATTTGCCCACCAGGGCTTGTCATTGAAAATTAGTGATGGATTTTGGTAAAAATTGTGAAAAATTTTGTCTTCTATACTAAACAGCAATCCATGACGATAAACATAATTGGTATAATCATTATCAGGATAATCGAAAATATTATAATCATTTATTGGCATTGACTTATTATTATTTGCAAGATATGTTTCGTATGGCGAATCCAATATATTATTAAATCCGACAACATTATTACCTGCATAACCACCTTTATAGTGGAAAAAACTTGGTAAAACTGGTGCATTCTGTCCGGTTTTTATAAATGGATTAAAATTTTCTACATCAAAACGCAAAACATCACCATTCCAATATTCTTTAAATCCTGTAGCATGCAAATAATGGCTTGGCATATTGTTGTGAACATAAGTTTCAAGACCAGCTAAAGTATCTACCAGCATATTATAATAACGATTTGCTAACCACATCGAAGGAATCATTTCGTCATCTGCATAAAATCTATACAATTTAGGATATGTCGGATTCGTCCCAATGTTATCGGTTTTTACTTTTTCGAGTAAATTTTCAACAGCATTTTTTATAGTTAAATCATAATATCCCCTTAAAACACGCTGACAGCGGGGTGTTTCAAGCCGTATCCAATCTATAGCAATGTCTAAGTTGCCGTAATAAGTTACTTCTACGTCAAAACTTGTTATATAATCTTTATACTGATACCGGTTTTCGTGCCAAACATTTTTTAATCGTGGATTATTTTGAAAAGAACCATCCCATAATGTATCACCTGTAAATCCTGCAAATGCAGAGATTGTAATATCACTTCCTGAACTAACAATAAGCATTTTGCCAGTTATTGCTATAATGTTTGCACTCCTTTCTTCTAAAGCTTTTGCATAACCCCTGAAATCATTATTTACTGTGCTATTAATGGCATGAGTAAGAGTTGTCTCATAATTTGGTAATGAATCAAATTTAACATAATCATTTGTTGTTGATGAGACCTCCTTTAAAGTTGAATCATTATAATGAGTAAAGACATAAGGAATTTTAATTACTAAAATAGTGTCGTTAAGATGATTATATATATCTTCGCTATTTAATGCTCTCAAATTGATTGAACAATACCATTGTTTACCATTAAAGGGATGGAATGAATCAATATCTATTTCTGAATTTTCACTTTCATGTATACCTAATGTAATATCATTTGTAATGCCAATATCATTGCCACAATAATCCAGCCATTTCAAAATATTACCTTTCCAAATATCTTTTAAAACAAGTGTTGGAGAAGAAACTGAATTATTATGTAGAATAAATCTACTGAAATCATCACCCGAAGAAACAGTGTCGCCAACTGTTTTGTACGTCCAAGCGAAAACTGCACCTGTTATATCTCCAAATCTCGGTTTGAAATTTTCGGTAGAATCAACCGTAATGGTCGGTTCTAAATGCAGACAATGAGCATTAAGAATATAATTTTGATTATGACCTGATACAATTTTGTAAGTTGGGTCTTCATTAGGGGGTTGAATTAATAACAAATTATGTTTTACATCAGTTTGAGTAAATGGGAAGTCGTGGTATGTGTTCATTTGTAATGCATTATCAAGAGCTGCACCTTTTGAAGACCAATTCCATCCTAAAATATAAGGGGAATTTCCATGGTAAATATAATCCCAATAACACGTAGGAATGTTATTTTGAATTAAATAATCAAATTTTGGTGGATTAATCAAGTCTTGTGCAAATAAATTTACACTTATAATGGAAATTAAAATTGTTCCCAAAACAATTGAATTTTTCATTGCATCACCTACCTATTTACAATTAATTTAAAAGTAAGTAATGTAGATTGATTTCTTATAGTCAAGAAATAACTCCCGGGGGTGAGCCAGCTAACATTTAATGGAATATTTTGTTCTCCTGAGTTCAAGAAGTTATCGTAAACAGTTTTAAGCATTTTTCCAGTTATATCGGTTATATTGATTACAATTTGACCTGAATCTTTCAAAATAAAACTGAGATTAATTTCTCCGGTAGTTGGATTTGGATAAAGAATCTTATTATTGTCAGGTTCTGGTATAACATTATCTCCTCCCCATCTTGCATACCATTTTGCTAAATATCCTCCTATGGAATTAATAATATACTGCCCATCGTGGCTTAATGCGATACAATTTGATGTTCCACTTGAATATTGATACACTTTTTCTCTTTTTTCAATATCCCATATAGTAATTGTTGGTGAAGTAACCAAATACTTATCGTCAGGAGAGAATTCAAGACCTGAAACTGTAAGTATATTTAATGGCAATGTGAATAATAGCTCTCCTGATTCAGTATCGTGAATTTCGATTCCATTTGTTCCGCTCACTCCTATTATCATGTACTTACAGGTATTTGATAAAAATATATAGTCATTTGTGATTATATTTATAGAGTCCTTGGTTTTAAAATCATAAATTAATGTTTGTTGTTTAGTTGTATAGTATTCAGGTTTATCCGGTGTACTTGGATCGTGGTATTTTCTCCAAAGCCGAACATATATCTTAGAATTATCGCAATTAAATGAAACAACTCTACATCGTAATTCAGTCATATTTGTTTCTGGAGGAAATTCTTTTGTCCATTCGATTTTTTTTGACTGAATATTCCAAATTCGAAAACCGTTCTTTATTATTGAAGCTATATATTCATGATTTTTAGAAATAGAGCAATTACTATATTGAATTGAACTTATGCTATCACTTTCCAATGAATCAATTACTTTGTATGATTTTGCATCAAAAATTTCGAATTTGGAATTATCTTCACGTAATCTAATAAAGTTCAAATCATTGTTCAGAAAGAACACTTCATTATTTCCACTAATTCTTTTGATTTCATGACCAGTCGCAGCATCGTAGAACATATCTTTTTCCATTCCATGTCCAACAATTACAGAATCATTTTTTGAAAACTTTAGCATATAAAAACCTAAGACTTGGTCAGTTTTCTTTGTCCAGACTGTATCTTTCCACCATTGAGATTTGCATTCATGGTTACTGCCAAGAAATAAAAACAAGAAGATAGCGAGCCACAGTGCGTGTCTCCATTTGTGTGTTTGTTGTTTCATAATTCCTCCTTTGTAGGACGCAAAGCATTGCGTCTCTACATTTTATTTATATTACAAAATTATAATTTCATTTTCTACCAAATTAATAAATAAAATCAAATAATATCTTGAATTTACAAGTATCTTTGCAGAATAATTCATTTTTTTTCATTATTTTTGAAAATACCAATTTTGATAATTTATTAATAATATAAAATAAGTGTTTAATTATGAAGATTCATGAATATCAAGCCAAAGAACTATTGAGCAAATTTAATATTCCAACTCTTAATCGTGCAGTTGCCTTTTCAGCTGAGGAAGCAGGGGAACTGACTTTCAATAATTTCCAGAGCAAAGGTGTTCCGGTTGTTGTTGTTAAAGCTCAAGTACATGCTGGTGGCAGAGGGAAGGGGATTATTTACGATGTTGCAAATGATGAACCAATGATGAATGGGCCAAAAGAATTAAGAGGTGTAAACATTATTTCCGGTGATAATATATCCCATCAGACTTATGAAATCAGCAAAAAAATGCTCGGCAACAAACTTGTTACAATTCAAACAGGTCAATCAGGAACTATCGTAAACAGATTATTGATTGAAGAAGGATGCCGCATTGCAAAGGAATACTATTTAGGTATTACTTTAGATAGATTAACCGGCAAAAATGTTGTTATGGCTTCCACTGAAGGGGGAGTTGAAATTGAAAAAGTTGCTGCTGAAACTCCTGAAAAAATTCTGAAAGAATGGATTAGTCCAAGTACAGGATTCCAATCATTCCAGGCAAGAAGATTAGCTTTTGGCTTAGGTTTATCGGGTGATGCTTATAAGAATTTTATTGCTTTTGTGCCTAAGTTAATTAAAGCCTACGATGAATTAGATGCAAGTTTGATGGAAATTAATCCATTAGTACTTACTGTAGAAAATGAAATAATTGCTTTGGATGCTAAAATTACTTTTGACGATAACGCTTTGTACAGACATCCTGCATTTTTGGAATTAAGAGATATAGCCGAAGAATCACCACTCGAAGTGGAAGCATCAAAATATGATTTGAACTATATTAAATTAGACGGTAATGTTGGCTGTATGGTAAACGGAGCAGGTCTTGCAATGGCAACAATGGATATGATACAATATGCCGGCGGCAATCCGGCTAATTTCCTTGATGTTGGTGGCGGAGCTAATGTTGACAGAATTGCTAATGCATTCAGAATAATGATGAGTGACAGTGATGTAAAAGCAGTGCTGGTGAATATCTTCGGTGGTATTGTACGTTGCGATAAAGTTGCTGATGGTATTGTGAAAGCATTGAGTATGGTTAAGGTAAATTTGCCGGTAATCGTAAGATTAGATGGTACTAATGCTATAGAAGGAAAAGCAACATTGATGAATTCAGGTTTAGATTTTAAAGTTGCAATGACATTCAATGAAGCTGCCAATTTGGTTACTAAAGTCTTGAAAAGAAAATAATAGATTATTCCAAAAAAAAAATCCCGATATGAGTCGGGATTTTTTTTGATTCTTTTTTGTTCTTGCAATTATTTATTCAAAACCGGACCAGGATTTTCTTTTGCAACTAATTTATGGAGACCAAAGAAAGCATAAGAATATGCGAAAGTGCTCAATAAAGAATAGCCGTAAAATGGTATTGCATTATAATAGCAACTAACAAATCCTTCAAAAGTAACAGGATACCATGCAAAAAATGCTACAATATTCGATAGGAGATAAAATACTGTAGGAGCTATAAAAGATGATTTTGCGATAGATTTTCCTGATTGATTCTTCAAAAACATTATAGAAAGGAAAATAGAAACACCGGTTGCAGCATAGACACCCCATACTTGAGGATAAAATCCCACAAAGATATCAGAAATAATTAAAGCAGCAAATCCAATTCCGATAGCCATATATTTTTTCTTGGTTAAAAAACCAGCGAGCAAACCTAAAGCAAAAATTGGAGTGAAATTTGACAAATGCGGAATTAATCTAGTTCCGATTGTCAACAAGAAGAGCAATCCAATTAAGAGTAAACTTTGTTTTTTCATTTTATTTTTCCATTTAATTTTTACAAGCTTTTACAAAAATAATCAATAATATGAAATCAGGGAAGAGAATTAATATAAATCTTAGTTTACATAATGTAGATTATATTTCAAATATTTACTAAACATTTTAAAATTAAGAACTTATTTTCTTTAATTTTATTATTTATTACTTGAATTTTAAAGAACCGATTTATAAATTTTGTTATTATTGATTGTGTATTTTACTTTACCGATTAATTCCCAATTTGCAAATGGTGAATTTTCTGATTTTGATTTGAATAATTTTGGATTAACAACCCAATTCTCATTTGGATCAAAAATTGTAAGATTAGCCTTCTCGCCTTCTTCAATTCTAACCAAATTTAATCCAAGTACCTTCCTTGGATTAATGGCTAATTTTTCAATTAAACCTTCCAAAGTTAAATAATTATCATATACTAACTTAGTGATGGCTAAGCCCACAGCTGTTTCAAGGCCTAAAATACCATTTGGTGCATCGTGAAAGTCTACATTTTTTTCATGTTTTGCATGTGGAGCGTGATCTGTTGCTATACAATCGACTGTACCGTCCTTCAAACCTTCTTTAATTGCCAAAATATCTTCATCTTTGCGTAAAGGAGGATTCATCTTATGATTAGTATCAAAATTACAAAGAACCTGTTCATTTAATGCAAAATGGTGAGGAGTTACTTCGCATGTAATACGTAAACCCTTTCTCTTGGCTTCTCTCACTAACTCTATGGATTTCTTGGTGCTTAGATGCTGTGCGTG
>MHAC01000071.1 GCA_001804565.1 Ignavibacteria bacterium GWF2_33_9
GTTGTAATTATGCTTGTAGTCGAACTCATTAAACTAAATGAATTCCATATTGCTGCAGCTGTTGAAATGGTTGGAGATGCTAAAGCTCCACCTGAAAACCAAATTCCTACCGCAGCACCAGCAATGCCCAACCCGTATCCAGACATTTTTAACCCAAGTGAATTAGATGCAGCTAACCCTTTATCATATCCTATTTTATCATAAGGACTCATATTACCATACATAATTAAAGAGCCAAGTTGACCATTTGGTTCTCGTCCATTCCCATCCAACAATCCCACCGGATTATTCGCACTATACTGATACGGTGTCAAACCAATATACTTCTCCCAAAGTGGGTCAGTGGAGGAAAACCTCCCAGAAATATAATCATACTTCCTTACTCCATGGTCTGCCAAACCGGATTCAAGGTCTTTCTCTTTTCCGATAAATCCCTGTCTTTCTTTTTCATTATCGTAATGCAGTGGCTCTCCATAAGGACCGTAAACATAGCGATTTGTATAATTTCTGGTTAAATAATATGATTTTAAAACCATCTTTAAAGAATTTAGTTAATTCAATAATTCAATAAAAAAATAAAATTATCCAAAAAATTATTACTAAAAAATTTAAATAGATCAGAACGAAAATTTTATTATTTGTTTTGATTAATTTTATAAAATAGTATATATTGAATAACATTAATTCCAACCCGATTAAACCAAGCATATAATATGCAATTAAATAAATTGTTCTATATTCATTTATAAAAATAAAAATAAAATCTAATGAAAATATTAAATGTATAAAATAACTTAGTATCAATATTAAATTCAAACCTACTATTATTTTAGTTTTTATTTTCATCTTAATATTATACTTTCAATTTCACTTTCTACTTGATTTTGAGTTGATTCATCAATATCAGAATGAGATGAACCTTTTTTAATGTTTTTGATAAATGTCTGCTTGCCTTTGGTATAATTGGCATCTCCTCTGGATAATATTTTTGATAATGTTGTTTGGTAAAAATTAAGATTTAGTTCAACATTCTCTGAAACTTCTCTTGATATTATCGGAGAAAAAATACTGAATGCTGCGTCAACTGTAATTAATAAATTAACTTTTAAATTATCTTTTTCAAGTTCTTTACATAAATTCATAGCAGCAACCCCTCCTGCACTATAACCATAAATAATAATGTTTTCTCCCTCACTCCAATTTTGTTTTACAAAAGATATGGCTTCTTTTAAATAAAAATATGAAGGGTAAGCTTGAGTGGGGAAGGCTTTTGCATCTAAATCGCTTACATTATTTTTATCAGCAAAACTATTAATATTATTAACAATTTTTCCTGCTGTTGCATTATCTTTACTCTCAGAAAAATTTGCACCTGAAAATGCAACTACAATATCTTTCCCATTCCTATCCAACAAACTTACCGGATTATTCGCACTATACTGATACGGCGTTAAACCCATGTACTTCTCCCACAATGGATCAGTAGAAGTAAACCTACCTGAAATATAATCATACTTCCTAACTCCGTGGTCTGCCAGACCGCTCTCGAGGTCTTTTTCTTTTCCGATGAAGCCCTGCCGCTCCTTCTCGTTGTCGTAGTGTAGCGGCTCTCCGTAAGGACCGTAAACATATCTATTAGTTACGAATGGTTCCATAAATGAAATTTCAGGATATAATAATTTAAGTTAATATAATTCTTCTATTCTAATTTTTTTTTCACCAATAAAACCACTAATAAATCCAGAATATTCCCATCTTTTATATACAATTATGCCATGAATAACTTCATTATATATTTTTTTTTCATTATTACTATCCTTTTGCATTTTTAAATAATAATCCTCATACACAGAATTTAGTTTATTTAAATAAATGTCAATTATTATTGAATCTTCATAATAAAAAGACCAACCAACATACTTCCCTTCTAATATATATCCCTGTGAAATATAATTTTCTCTTTTCATGTCTTTGAGGAATTCAATAACTCTTTTGTTTTTATATTTAATTATTTTGTTGAAATTTAATTCATTATTTAAAGAATTATTTTCAGGACTAACTTTATCATCATTGCAACTAATAATGAAAATAAGAGAAATAATTAAAAAAAATTTTATCAAATACTTCATTTTATTTCCTTAAAATTAGTTTTCTCTGAATCATTAGTTTCATATAATTTGTATATATCATTATATTCTTGAGTGACTCCTATAGCGGCATCTCTTGATGCTTCAACTTTAGTATTTCCTTTATTAATACTCTTGAAATATTCTTTAAACCATAAACTTTTTATTAAACTTTCGTCTAAATCATAAGCTTTTTGGTGATTTAGAACTTCAATAGCAAATCTCTTATTACCAGCTTCAATTATTGAGTATTTGTAATTAATTGAAGGATCACCTAATTTACTAAAATCTTTATAACTTGGAGCGTGACCATTTAGATGTGTATGTGCTCTTGCAATTGTAAAATTTCTGTTGTATTCTTCTGAAATGTTTAAATCTGTGTCAACTGTATTATCTTTACCAGGTACTACATTTATTCCAATTATTGGATAACCAAGCCCATTATCAGATTCCCAAATAAGAGCACCATATTCATTTCCTGTAACCTTATTACTGGAATACATTTTATTTAAACTAAAACTTATACCATTCCCTTGAATAATATTCTTAAGTTCTTCAGGACTTAGTCCATTGTTATCTAAAAATGATATAGGATTATTGTAAGAATATTGGTAAGGACTTAATCCATAAAACTTTTCAGATAATGGGTCAATAGAAGTAAATCTCCCGCTAATATAATCATACTTCCTCACTCCATGGTCAGCCAGACCGCTTTCTAGGTCTTTCTCCTTACCAATAAAACCTTGCCGCTCCTTCTCATTGTCATAATGCAGTGGCTCACCATAAGGACCGTAAACATATCTATTTGTTACAAATGGTTCCATTATGTGGTTACTTGTTCTGAAGTCTGTTTCTCCTTCAACTTATTTTGATAATCAATTAATATATCGTATAGTTCATAAATATCTTCCTGTCTCCATTGTTTACCAATCAATAAACTATCAGGCCATATTTCTAACAAAAGATTTTTTTTGATATCAGAAATAACAATTACTTCTATAACCGATCTTAAACTAGTTCTTTTTTCTATTGATATCAAAATATTATCTAAAATTATATCAGCTTCTCGATAATTATTTCTAAGATAAAATTGTATTTTGCAATCATTTTTCTCGATTTTCATATAAGTTAAATAGTAAACATTGTCGAAATATGACCAAAAAATAATTATGCTAATTCCCGCAAAGACGCCAATTGCGTATATAACGTTGTTTTCATAATTATTTGTCAATAATTGAAGAATAATGATTAAGATGTACATTAATAAGCCAAAAGGAAAAAATGTTCTAAAAACTATTCTTTCATAGAAATTTAATTTTTTAGCAGAAAATATTATCCTTTCACCTATTCGATCAATTTTCATTTTCAATCCTAATAATGTGGTGAAATTTTACTGTTGGAAGGTAGTATATTTATTTCCTTTTCTGTCTTTTTATTATCCATTGAATGAATTGTAATTTCGTCTCCTGATTCGTCTTTTTTATTCATTGCTGAATAAGTAGAATAACTTGTATTTGCTAATATTAACCAAAAATATTTCGTATTATAAGCTGAAGAAACATCAATAATACCATTTAATATATTTGCAGTATTTTCAAAACTTTTGTCTTTATTTCCCGCTATTTTATCTCCAGCTTTACCATAAAATCCAAGGTAATATGATGGAAGTTCAGATGTTTGTTTCATAATATTATTGTCAAATTCACCTGCAATATCAATTCCAGTTTTAATTCCTCCATATAAAGAACTTATTAAACCAAAAGATCCACCCACTGCCCCGGCTGCACCTGTAGCTCCTGCTAATACTCCTCCAGATAAGATCGTTCCCGCAACAGCACTGGCAATGCCTAACCCATATCCAGACATTTTCAATCCAATTGTGTTAGCTTGGGCGCATCCCTTATCATATCCTATTTTATCATAAGGACTCATTTTACCATACATAATTAAAGAGCCAAGTTGTCCGTTTGGTTCTCTTCCATTTTCATCTAAAGTAGTTATTGGATTATTAAACGAGTATTGATAAGAACTCATACTATAAAACTTTTCTGATAGAGGATCTACGCTCGTAAACCTCCCAGAAATATAATCATACTTCCTTACACCGTGGTCAGCCAGACCGGACTCCAAATCTTTTTCTTTCCCAATAAAACCCTGTCTTTCTTTTTCATTATCGTAGTGCAGCGGTTCACCGTAAGGACCGTAAACATAGCGATTTGTAACAAATGGTTCCATAAAATCTAAGTTAATTTAATAACTATACCAATCATTTTCAACTTCATTTAATTTCTGATAATCTAAATATTTTTTATCAAGTTCATCCAAATTTAAGGGTTTATTGTTTAACCTTCTATAGTAAGCACGAATGATGTATGATGAAATCAAATCAGGTATTGTTATTCCCTTATTTACAAAATACTTTCCTATTCGAGAACTTCCAATCTGCCAATTATTTCGAAGTACTATTCCAAGTGATACATGTTCAATATCAACTGCTTGATCCTCTGTTTTATATGACATAATTGTGTTTATATATTTTTCAGATAATATTTTATCTAAAGTAATAAAAGCATCCTCCAAATTCTTTGGGATATACCAACCATTAATTGAATCCGCAATAGCCCAAACAGCTTCAGTACTATCAAAAGCATATTTGATTTCTCTCAGTGAATCGAGTTCCTTATAAAAATTAAAATTTTCATGTTTCAAATGATAAACATATCCTTTCCTAACAATTTTCTCAATCTCAAATTTCCAGAATTTATTAAATTCTTTAAAAATCGGTTTATACTCCGTACTGTTTTGTAAAAATGTATCAATAATGTCTGTACAGCGATTATTCCTTAATATTTCGTCCCATTCATATTTTTTTAGTGTATCATTAATAACTCCATCTCTTATAAAATCAAATTCAGATGGGATGACAAAACATTTAACAACAGGATTATAACAACTATCTAAATAACTGAAAATTCTTTCATTTAAATTTTCGGTTTGGGAGTTTGGCATGGCAACAATTTTACTTAAAACTAGTAAAAAAAATATTAGTCTTTTCATTATTTCCTCATAAATTGATCAAAATCCTTATAATGGAATTTCATTTCAGTTGATTTACTATCTCCATAAATAAATACATTTTTCTTTGAAATCATCATGCCACTCTGCACTCCAAATAAACTAACTGCGTTGTAATCAGCTGGATCTGTAGGTACTTGCATCAATCCTTCTCCATGTGTGTGCATGTACGTTGTATTGAATAATCCCCCTTTACCTATCAAACCTATAATTGCATTGTAAACTTCTTTACCACAGTTTACTTTATTATTTGAGCCAATTTCATTTGTAAATCCTCCATAATTAAATAAACCAATTCCAGTTTCTGATATTCCGATAGCTGCGGCGTCTTCTCTATAAGGATGAGCAATGCCAATATTATTCTTCAATTTTTCAACAGTTTTTTCCCATGTTTCGTTTGTACCAACAAAATGACCATTTATTTTCATTGCTTCATAATTGGGAGATGGTGGTCCTGACATACCTTCTGGCAAGGAAATCAGACTATTATTAACAACATTATTACTAACAGCAAATTTCAATCCATCATTTATTCCGTCAGAATATTGAGTAGTTTCTGTCAAGAAATCTGCCATCCCATTTACATCTAATCTTAAAACAGGGTTGTTTCTAGTGTAATGGTAGGGTGTATAACCGTAATACTTCTCCCACAATGGATCAGTAGAAGTAAACCTCCCTGAAATATAATCATATTTCCTCACTCCGTGGTCAGCCAGACCGCTTTCCAAATCCTTCTCCTTCCCAATGAAGCCCTGCCGCTCCTTTTCATTGTCGTAGTGCAGCGGCTCGCCGTAAGGACCGTAAACATATCTATTAGTTATTTGTGGCATTCCGTCTATATTTTGTATTAACGCTTTAGTAGTTCCCACCTGGTCTTTAATCAGAAATTCCTTCTTCCAATTCCCGTTCTCGTCCAGCACGAGCCGCATCTTACTCACCCCCGGTGCCGAAATATTAAATTCCACCGGATAAATGAAAAGAGCCGATTTCGTGTCAGGTGAATTTTCATCGCAACCCCATTCATGATGATTCGCTACAGGATTTGTTGCTGATGACGAAGCATCTTTCAGATATAAATTTGAATTGATATTTATTCCGTGATAAACCACCAACTGCTCATTATTCGCCCCAAGCTGATAATATTCCCATGGCAAAGCAAACTCGCCCGATGGTGGAATCTGTGGATCATATTGTTTGTACATACGTTTCTGCTCTCTTTCATTGAAAGGATTATAGGTATATTGCCACTCGGTTGTCACATCGAAATTAAACATTTCTTCGGGAGAACAAGCTATAGTATTATTATCCTTCATATTCAATTTACCGTATTGAAATTTAGTCAAAAGCCCCTTGAAATCATATGCAAAAAGTTGCTTAGTCAAAATAGAATTCCCGTAAGCAGAAACTCTACTATTCCGAGAAGTCATAGCCCCAATTTTATTGTAATCAATATTGTGTAATAATATTCAATTTAGTACGTATATATTTTAATGAAATAAAATGATAAATTCATTTATTATTGATATTAAAGTAAATTACTTTTTATGGAAACACTTCATATTGATATTATTAATCCAAAAGCAAAAAATTTGCTTCTTGATTTGGCAAAATTAGATTTGATTAAAATAAAATCTGATACAACAAAATCTGAACTACTGGAATTATTAGCAAAATTGAGAAATAAATCCCTAGTTGCACCTTCGCTGGATGAAATTGCAAAAGAAGTCAAATTAGTCCGCAAAGCAAGATATGAAAAGTAAACGCATTATTCTTGATACTAATCTTTGGATTAGTTTTCTTATTACACAAGATTTTGATTTTTTAGATAATTTGATAGTAAGTGGCAAGATAAAACTCATATTTTCAAAAGAATTGATAGAGGAGTTTATTTCTGTAGCATCCCGACCAAAATTTAAGAAATATTTTTCACTAAATGAAATTGAAGAAATATTGGCTTTATTTGATTCTTACGGAGAGATTGTGGAAGTTTGGACAAATATTAATCTCTGCAGGGATCCGAAAGATAATTTTTTATTAAATCTTGCAATAGATAGCAAAGCTCCTTACTTGATTACGGGTGATTCGGATTTGCTTGAAATTAAAGAAATAGAAGGTACAAAAATAATTACTTACAATGAATTAATTAAAATTCTAACTTAGTCCCATCTCTATCAAGCAACCCTATCGGATTATTCCCTGCATACTGATACGGTGTCAGCCCCATATACTTCTCTCCCGATAAATCGGGATTTCCGCTTTGCTCCAACAACAGTGGGTCGGTACTTGTAAACCTCCCACTTATATAATCATATTTCCTCACACCGTGGTCTGCCAGACCGGATTCCAGGTCCCGCTCCTTACCAATGAAGCCCTGCCGCTCTTTCTCGTTGTCGTAGTGCAGAGGTTCCCCGTAAGGACCAAAGATATATCTATTTGTAACGAATGGTTCCATTATGTTAGTTTCATAATTACTTAAAATACTCTTCATTTGTTTCTTCTTCAAACACAATATTGTCTTTCATGTTTGTAATATAAGTACATGGTAATAATTTTGTTAAAAAATCAACAAGCTTATTATTTAAAATATGTTTTCGATTATTTATTAATAAAGAACCACCTCGAGATAAAGCGATTGTATCTGATTTTGAGTTACTATATATTATAAAAACTAATCTAATATCTAGTATAGAGTTTTGATTATTTGAAAATTTCTGACTCTTTATTATTTTTGGAATCTCATAATTTTTTTCAAAATAATTTTTTAAAATAAAGGTTTGAAATGAGTTTGGGACTATAAAATCATCGACTTTATTAAATGTCTTTTTTAATTCCAAGTTCCAGGGGATAACAATTATTTTCAATGAGTCGACTTGAGCTACTAATGGATTTGAAAATAAAATTATAACTAAAACTAAAATAACATTAATACTAATTACCTTCCAATTCATTTTAATTTCCCCTATACTGTGAATTATTTTTATCAATTTCTGTTGAATTAGGACCTTTTACAGGGACAAATTTTCCACCATCTTGATATTCTTTTCTTACCCCTTCTTTTAACTTTTCACTTGCTTCAGTTTCTTTTTGTAAAACACGATTTTCCTCAACGTTAGGATAAGGTATTGGATTATTCATATCTTGTTGATAACCAGAATTATCATTAATAAATCTTAATGCATGATTAAACTCATGATACAAGCCATTAGCAGGACTTTGAATATTTCCATCTGCTGTTTGATATCCTCCAACAGGACACCACCATATTGTTGGGAATGGTTGATCAGTAGTTTGAAGTCCAATTTCATCAAAAGCAAAAGATGGAATTGTTGTTGCAGTTTTTAAAATAACCTTTACAGGACTGACTTCTACAGCCTTTATTTCTCTATCTAATCCAAAATAAGATAGATAATTGACGGCAAGGTCATATTGTTCAATCTGAATAGAAGTTGTCCCTTCAGCAAATTCAATATCCTTCCCATTCTCATCCAACAACCCAACCGGATTATTCGCTGCATACTGATATGGAGTTAACCCATAAAACTTCTCTGATAATGGATCTACACTAATAAACCTACCTGAAACATAATCATACTTCCTCACTCCGTGGTCAGCCAGACCGCTTTCAAGGTCTTTTTCTTTTCCGATGAATCCCTGCCGCTCTGCATCATTGCTGAAATTCAGAGGTTCCCCGTAAGGACCAAAGATATATCTATTAGTAACTTGTGGCATTCCGTCTATATTTTCTATTAACGCTTTCGTAGTTCCCACCTGGTCTTTCACCAGAAATTCCTTCTTCCAATTCCCGTTCTCGTCCAGCACAAGCCGCATCTTACTCAGCCCCGGTGCCGAAATATTAATATATTTAAGGAGTACTTGTTCCATTCTGCCAGAGTTCAGATTCAGCAATATCAGTGTCCTCGTCCCAAACCAAACCATATCCTCCAGAATAAATTGAGAAATTCTTGAAATAATTCAAATTGGTTAATTTCTTGAAAACTTCTTTTGAGGTTAGTATCTCAAAATTATAATACTTAATGGAATTATCACTGAAAGAAATTTTTAAGATCAAGTCCCTGTAATATTCAGCACTTAATATTTTTGGATAATTTGTCATTATTATTTTAATCCCGGGAGTTTAACAAACTCTTGAGTTTCCCAGATGTGAGAAAGTTCTTTTTTATAAAGAGTTGCCCATTCTCTTATTAGTTCGATAGCACGTGGTGGTAAATCACCTTCAATTAATTCTAAAGTATTTATGTCAATAATACCGTTAAATTTTCCATAAACAGCATGGAAATGTGGAGGATTATGGTCGCTGAAAAACATTTTGATAATTATTCCATAAAACATCGAAATTGTTGGCATTAGCACACCTTAGTTATATTAATACTAGACTAAATTATATTTATTTTATTTTATTTTATTCCCTCACTCCATGGTCTGCCAGTCCGCTTTCGAGGTCTCGCTCTTTATCGATGAGGCCTTTTCTTTTCAAAGAAATATCTTAAGAAAAAGGCTCTGAGGTGGGATCTGGCTGTTTTGTATCTAGAATCACATAGCGATTCAAGTTAAATAATCACGAATGTAAACTTCTGATAAAGAATCCACCCTCCCAAACTCCATACAACTCCTAGGAGTCGAAAAAGAGAGGAGAGTGGATATTCTATTCCTCATTCCATCTCTTGAAAGTGCCGGCAATATTTATTGCTTTATGTTCTCGGGTGATGTACTTCACTTTCAAATTGAAGAACACAGATATTCACGTTTCCTTCTCAATTAATTATTTCAATTTTCATTTAATTTCCGTATTTTTGAAAAATTTGCTTTAATTAAATTTGAAAAGAAATTCATATTCGAAAAATTATTGGGTGCTGAATCTGATGCAAATGCTGGAGCGGCTTTCTTATTGGAGTGTCGTCCTGCAAATGCCGATTTATATTGCACAGAAGGATATTGCAGGCACTCTTGGATGGTCTCATCTAGAAAAAGGCATAATTTATTTTTGGTGGGCATTAGTGCAAAATCTCATTCCTCTTGTATCAGGCTATTTGGCAGATAAATACGGTAGGAAAAGGATTTTCGTATTTTCATTTGTACTTACCATACTCGGATTCATTACGCTTTCAATGACACATCAATTCTATCCGTTTCTATTTGCAACTCTATTGTTGGGAGCCGGTCTTGGCTTTTTTAAACCTGTTTTGCAAGGTGCAATTGCAGGTGAATTAAAAGATAGAAATTCTTCCTCGGGTTGGGGCCTATATGTACTGCTGGTGAATCTATCAGTGTTTCTTGCACCGCCTCTTTCGATTTATATGAAAGGTTACAGCTGGTCTTGGCTATTCTGGGGTTCAGCAATTATTTTCAGTCTAAATTTTCTAATACTGCCATTTTTAAGGATTAAGCAAAACAAAAATGAATCGTTAATAAATGTAAAGAAATTTTTCAGGGCATTTTTCAAAAAAGAAATTTTATTATTTATTGGCTTAATGTCCGGTTTTACGATTGTTTATATGCAATTTTACGAGACTTTACCTAATTTCATTTATGACTGGATCGATACAAGCGCAGTTGCGGCAAAACTTCATTTGCCTGATTTCATGCTTATGACAACTCCAAATGGAAAGATGATTGCATTCGAATGGTTGTATAATCTGAATACCGGTTTAATAATACTTTTTGTTGTTCCGATGGCATATTTGACCCGAAAATTTAATATCCTAAAAGTTATCAGCGTCGGGATTCTCATTGCATCAATCGGACTTGGTTTTTGCGGATTTTTCTATTTTGGTTCACTGGTTATGCTGGGATTTATCATTTACACATTTGGTGAGATGATAACAAGTCCAAAATTTACAGAATATCTCGGAAAGATTGCTCCTGATGGAGAAAAGTCAATTTACTTAAGTTTTCTGAATGTGTCATGGGCTATTGGTTTGAGCTTAGGGGGAATAATTGGCGGCTGGTTTTACAATCACTATGGCGAAAAAGCACTGCTTGCTCAAAAGTATCTTGCGGAAACATATCATCAGCAAGGGATTTCTTTAGCTGATTCTTTTTCAAGATTGTCTGAATTAAGTAATATTAGAGGAATTGAATTAGCAAATTTGCTGCAAAAGACATATCATCCTGAAATTATTTGGGTCCCTTTTATCATTTTGGGATTAGCAAGTTCATTGGGATTATATTTATTAAGTAAGAAAAAGTAATAAAATATTTTGAGTAATTTTTTCTTTTAATTTATAATTAAAGAGCATAAATACGTTATTAAAAATATGAAATGATGAATAAATATTTTCATATTGCCAAGTAATAATATGATAATTATTTCGTTTAAATTCTAAGTTCTTGATAATTAATTAAAAAAAGGTTAAATAAACATGAAATTAACTTACAAATACTTGCTTATTTTTGCTTTTGCAATCTTAGCAATATCGAACACAGCTTGCTCGCAGGATACAAAATCAGATAATGATGCAGCAATTGCAAAAACCGAAGAAGCAACACCACAAACACCCGGTTTGGAAAATGGTGTTTTTGTACCATACGGTATCGCTTCAACAGGCGAAAATGAACCATTGAACTTCAAATGGGATGAAAACGGTACTACAATGGAACTTTCAAATCTTTTGAAAGGAAAAATTACTTTCATTAATTTTTGGGGAACATGGTGCCCGCCTTGTCGTGCAGAAATTCCTCACTTAATTGATTTGCATAAGCAATATAATGACCAAGGATTTAAAATAATTGGTATTGCTTTGGAACGTAGTGGCGATCCTGTAAGTAATGTGAAAGGATATGCATCAAAACAAGGTATCAATTACCGTAATTTCCCTAGTAGAGATTACGCAGATGCTTTCGCTAAAAAATTCGGACAAATCCAATATGTACCAACTACTTTCGTTGTTGGAAAAGATGGGAAAATTCTTGAAACAATCGTTGGTGGTCGTGATAAAGCAGCCTTCGAACAAATCATCAAGAAATACATTGGTACTAACTAATTTTTGATATAAACTATGGCTACAGAGTCAAATCAAATTTCATTAGGGTCGGATTCCATCGAATTCGACCTTTTTAATCCTTATTTGGAAAAATTTCAGTCACTCGATGACCTTAAATCCGACAAGGGTACAGTCATCATATTTATGTGTAATCACTGTCCTTATGTGATTCATATTATTCCGAAACTTGTTGAATTAGCTAATTATTACATTAAGAAAGGTATAAGCTTTGTTGGGATAAGTTCTAATGATATTTTAAATTATCCTGAGGACAGTCCTGAGAATATGGCACATTATGTAGATAAGTATGACTTACCATTTCCCTATCTTTTCGATGAAACTCAAGAAATTGCAAAAGCTTATGACGCCGCCTGCACACCTGATTTTTATGTTTATGATGGTGATAATAAATTATACTATCATGGCAGATTCGACGAAACACGTCCCCAGCAAGGTAGGCAAGCAACAGGTGATGAACTTGCCGGTGCACTAAATCTGCTTCTTGATGAAGCAGAATTTGACGGAGTAATGTACCCAAGCATCGGGTGCAGCATTAAATGGAAAGATGAATAAGTTTATTAATGAATAGTCCTAAAATATAAAAAAAAAGCCATCGTAATTGATGGCATTTTTTTTGCAGATAATTTTTTTTTGGCTATAATCCGTTCTTTTGCAAGAAGATTGATTTATCTACTTTTGCAAAAAAGTCCTGATAGAATTTCCCGTCATCAACCGGATATACGTTCATGATATTGCCTTGATTATCGAGAATCTTTGCCTGAAAATTTGCTCTCACACGAGAAGTAGCCCCATATTCGGTAACATTTATGGAAACTTCAACTAATTTCATCTTTTGGAAAATCTGTTCTTGGGTAGTGTTATTCCTGTGTTTGTGATTTCCCGAATAATTGTCATTCAATTTACGGAAGAATTCAAACCAAAAATCATTACTTGCAGCTGTATTTGTTCCTGCATTTGTGTTGGTGTTGGTATTAAGATTAATTTCTTTTTTTGCCATCAGTACTCCCAAATCGGTTACTGCATTAGTAATGATATATCCGTCGTCTTGCAAAACATTTACTAAAGCTTTCATAATCAACTTAGTATCATTCGTATCGTAATTTCTTGTTTGGAATTCTCTTGTTTCCAATTGAGTTGCCTGATGAGTTGTAGTATTTTTATACTGAACAACTGTACAGCTCGTTATTGCAATTGCAAAAATTCCAAATATTATAAATTTAAATTTCATTTTTTTTATTTCTAAATTTTAGATTATAAATAATTAGAACTTGCTAGCGTGATATGTGAAACTTTGGACTTTATTGTCTTTGAGTTTAATCACAACTGTAATTGTTTTCTGAGATACCGTATAATTCGATGTTGTATTGGATTGTCCATAGATAAATAAAAACAGAGCATCGGAGCTTTGGGAATAACTTGCTTCTGTAGCAATTTTATCATAAACCCAAGTTTCAAGGCCATTTTCATCTGCTGTTACTATATTTGGTGAGCCAAGTACTTCAGTAACTTCAGCACCACTCATACCTTTTGAAATTTCTTTCTGTACTTTTCCCGGAGTTAAATTCTGGTCGTAATCATTCGAACCGGCATAATAATCCTGTCTTCCGTGAACTGATGTACATGAACTAAGCGCAAGGCTTAATCCGAAAATTGCTGCTATTATAAAAATTGTCTTTTTCATTTTATATATCCTTTATAGTTTAATAATCTTGTCCGCCAAAATGCCATACTATTCCAATTGTGAAGAGTACCTGGTTATTGTTCGAATTTGTTTTTGTGAAAATTGGCTGCTGAGTATTTTCATCTAACTGAACTGTATAATAATCATTTTCACCAGTCATTAAATATCTGAATTTTACATCTAGCAACATTCTTGAAATTGAATTTGGTAATGTAATAAAATCTGTCAATTTAATTTGTGTACCCAAACCAATTCCATAATAGAAAGAACCATCTGTTTCGTCTTCGTTTTCTTCCTCAGCTTCCCAGTGAAAATCATAATTTCGAGAATATGATGCTGTCATAATATTATACCCAACAAAACCTTCCACGTATGGGAATACGAAATTAAACAGATTTGGTTCAACTCTTGCAAAAATTGAAATTGGAATTGCTGAATTCGATGTGTTTACAGTATCATGAAATTTGAAAGGCAGACCACCCCAATAATAGCTAGGGTAT
>MHAC01000072.1:0-5879 GCA_001804565.1 Ignavibacteria bacterium GWF2_33_9
CACCAAATTTCAATTTGTCAGTTATACCGATCTGCAACCCGAAATTAAAGGTGGATGACGTTCCATCACCTTGTAAGGTTAAAATAGGTTCAGGGAAGAAATTATCCAGTGTTTTCTTCATTTCAACATTTCCCATCACGTATCCCCATCCGGCTGAAAGAGAAACAGGAATTTCGCCCAATTTGAAAGAATATGCTAAATTAGGATTGATTTCGATAGCTTGCAAATAAGTTTCATTTGCCAAGAAACGACCTGGCCAATCTTGAGGCCATCTAGTACCTAATCCAAAAGGAACGAAAACACCTAAGCCAAAGGATAAATTTTCAACAGGAGTTTTCCATGCAGCGTAAAAATGTGGAATAAGGAAATTCCAATTTTCGGGTTCGTAAGTGTCGTTTTGATTCATTGTAGTAATTCCAGTGAATTTTGTACCCGGCATAATGTAACTTGCACCAAGAGCAAAGTTCAAGGTTTCATCGAAACCGGTTATTGCTGCAGGATTGTAAAAGATAGCCGATGCGTCTGTCGGATTAGCGACAGTAGAGAATCCCATTGATACAGCTCTGGCAGATTGATCATTAATTTGAAATCCACCTGAATATGCTAAACCTATGTTTAATAGGAATAGCATCCCACACGTAAACAATTTCTTCATATAGACCTACTTTTTTTAGAGTAAAAATAAATTTAAAAAAAACTAAAAATAACATATAAATTAGCCAAAATTAACAAAAAAATTTATACAGCCTACTATTTTGCCAAAAATTTTCATATTCATACTTTTTTTCTTAATTTTAAAATTACTTCTAAGACAAAATTCAAAGTTTCTATGGCTCAAAAAAGAGAGGTTTGGGGAACTAAAATCGGTTTAGTTCTGGCAATGGCAGGAAATGCAATTGGTTTAGGGAACTTTTTAAGGTTCCCTGTTCAGGCTGCACAGAATGGTGGCGGTGCATTTATGATTCCTTATATTATTTCATTCATTTTATTAGGAATCCCTGTTATGTGGATTGAATGGACAATCGGCAGGCATGGTGGCAAGTATAATCATGGGAGTTTACCCGGAATGTTTGATGTAATGTGGAAAAATAAACTTGCCAAGTATTTTGGTATGCTTGGGTTATTCACTTCTTCCATTATTTTAATTTACTATACTTATTTAGAATCCTGGAGTTTAGGTTTTAGTTTTTTAACTTTATTTAAAGATTACTACGGCTTGCAGGATTTATCCCATATGTCACATTATTTGCAAAGTTATCAAGGGATGAATAATCAATACTTTGGGTCCATTTGGTATGCTTATGGATTTTTGTTAGTTACATTTTTCCTGAATTTTTATTTTTTACGGAAGGGAATTTCCAAAGGAATTGAAAAACTTGCCTTATTTGGAGTTCCATTATTACTTCTTTTTGGAATTATTTTAGTTATAAGGGTTATAACATTAGGTACACCAGATCCTATAAATCATCCTGAGCAAACTGTTATGAATGGATTTGCATATTTATGGAATCCGGATTTTTCTAAACTAGGAAGCGCAAGAGTTTGGCTGGCTGCAGCCGGTCAGATATTTTTCACACTCAGTATTGGAATGGGGACACTTTCAGCATATGCAAGTTATCTCAAAGAAAAGGATGATATTGCTTTAGGTGGTTTAGCAACAGGTTCCTTGAATGAATTTACTGAAGTAATTTTAGGAGGTTCTATTGCAATTCCTATTGCAGTAGCATTCTTTGGAGTTGGTACAACTCAGGAAATTGCAAATGGAGGTGCATTCAATTTAGGTTTTGTTTCTATGCCAATCATTTTTCAACAATTACCAATTGGAAATTTCATAGGTTTTTTATGGTTCTTTTTGCTATTTATTGCAGGTATAACTTCCTCTGTTGCTATGGCTCTACCGGTAATCTCATTTTTGCAGGAACAATTTGACTTAACAAGAGAAAAAGCAACTACTGTTGTTGGGATTATTGCTTTTATCGCTATAAATTTTGTCGTATTTTTCTTTAAATATGGCTTTTTGGATGAACTCGACTATTGGAGTGGGACATTTGCTTTAGTAATTGTTGCATTGCTGGAAGTGATAATTTTTGCTTGGATTTTTGGAATCAAAAAAGGATGGCAGGAATTGCATAATGGAGCAAAAATTAATATTCCAAAATCCTATTATTACATTATTAAGTATATTACTCCTATGTTCTTAATCATATTATTGGTCGTATGGACAATTCAGGATGCATTTCCAACTCTTTTAATGGAAGGAAAGGAAGCTGAGAATATCCCTTACTTATGGGGAGCTAGGATTTTCATGGTATTGATTGCAATTGCCTTGACAATAATGATACGAAAAGCATGGAAAAGAAATTATTTAAGAAAAAATGAGGTGAAATAAAATGACAACTTCAGGGTGGATTTTTATAACTATATTTTGGGGAATAATTATTGCAATAACCTCATTTTCTATTTATAAAGTTTTAAAAGATAACGGTAATTATGATAATAATGAAGAACAGGATTAATCCCTGTTCTTCATTATTAAAGATTATTTTTTTCCAATAATAATGCTTTTACCGAAGTTTGTTCTGATTTTATAAATATCAGAAAACCAGGCTTCACGCATTGCGAACCAAATGTCTGTATCGTTCAGTACTTCACCTTCCATAGTGTTTACCATCATATTCAAAGAAAGCAGATTAGCTTCTTCAGGTCCTGTTTTATTATCATCATAAAAACTATCCATAATAGCAACTACTCCTCCAAAATTCATAGAATCATACACTTTTCTAAGCAATTCAATATTGGTTTTGAATGATGATTGTGAAATGATATCTGCCATAAAGACAAAATCATATTCATTCCCAATATCATCTGTTAGAAAATCACCTGAAAGTGTTGAAATTCTGTCGGATAATCCGGATCTATTTATGAATTTCTGTGTAATTTCGATCACTCTCGGATAATCGAAGGCAATAATATCAAGCCTTGGATAGAGTTTGGCGCATTGTATGGAATGGTTTGCTGAACGTGCTCCCAAATCGAGCATCCTACGTGGATTGGACAATGGAATATGATTAAAAATATGGTTAATATAACTCTTAGAAGCACGATAGGAAGCCAAAATGTATGCTTCAATCCATTCATTATCTTTTTCGTTAATTGATTGATAATGTGTGGGTTCCCCATTTCTGACTGTGTCTGTCAGATTCGACCAATTATCCCATAGTGAAGCTATATGAAGTAAGTCACCTAGATAATTAGGACTTTCTTTGCTGAGATATAGCAATGAATTTACTTTATTGGAAAATTCATTATACTTCTTGTTTAATAATTGCATATTTACTAATGTATTAAGGAGCTTCTCCAAAGATTCCGGTTTGCAATTTGACTCTTCTGCGATTTTTTCTGCAGATTTAGATTCATTGCCTATAATAGTAAAAATTCCTAATTCTAAACTTGTAAAGAGTATTCTGCTTTTCTGAAATCCAGTTGCGATATCGGTTACGAATTGGTCCTTATTGTCAATCTGAATAAAAGTATCAATAGTTTTCATAAATGCTCGGATTTATTAAAAATACAAATTAATAAATTTTACCCGATATTAGATATTTCTTTATAAAATTGTAAGAAATTATTTCCGTCTAAACTCTAATTATTATGGAATTACTCAAGAATATCAAATATCCTCTGATTTTGGCACCAATGGAAGGTGTTACAGATTTATCTTTTCGGTTAATTTGCAGAAAACTCGGTGCAGACATTGTTGTGACTGAATTTATTGCAAGTGAAGCATTAATCCGAAATATTGAGAAATCTCATTTGAAACTTAAAATTGATGAAAATGAAAGACCGGTTGGAATTCAGATATTTGGATCAAAAGTATCTTCAATGATTGAATCTGCAAAAATTGTTGAAGATGCCGGAGCAGACTTTTTGGATATTAATTATGGTTGTTGGGTAAAGAAAGTAGTGAATAATGATGCCGGTGCATCTTTTATGAAAGATCCGGACAGAATGGCCGAAATGACTAATGCTATTTCAAATGCTGTGAAAATTCCTGTAACAGTCAAAACTAGATTAGGTTTTACTCGTGATAAAATTAATATCTTAGAGACTTCCAAAAAGTGCGAGGACGCCGGTGCACAAATGATAACAATTCATTGCAGAACAAGAGATATGGGGATGAGTGGTAATGCGGACTGGAAGTGGATTAATGAAGTGAAAAATCAGCTTACTATTCCGGTTATCCTAAATGGAGATGTTGTAGAACCTGAAGACACCAAAAGAGCTTTCAGCGAAACAACATGTGATGGCGTAATGATTGGAAGGGCTGCAATTTCAAATCCATTCATATTCAGGCAATCGAAAGAACTTTTGCTTAATGGAAAATTACCTTCTGAACCTTCTGCACGAGAAAGGATTAATCTTTGCAAGGATCACCTGAAACTTGCTATTGAAATCAAAGGTGAGAAAAGAGGACTAACTGAATTCCGGAAAAATTATTCAGGATATTTCAAAGGTTTATACAACGGTTCAAAAATCAGGCAAAGGATTTTCACAATTGAGACTTTGGACAATGTAAATGCTGAACTGGATGATTATCTGAACTTTTTGGAAAAATATTATTCAGAATATCCAGAAATGATTTTTCATAAGGAAAAGTTTGAAAATACAGAAAAAATTGAATGTAGTTTATAATTAATAAATAAAAAGGAATATATATGAATAATCATCAAACAGATGTAGTTGTAATTGGATCAGGACCAGGTGGGTATGTTGCAGCTATAAGAGCCTCACAATTAGGGTTGAAAACAATCTGCGTGGAAAGAGCAGAAGTTGGTGGAATTTGTTTGAATTGGGGATGTATCCCAACAAAAGCATTGCTTAAAAGTGCAGAAATGATTCACCATATTGAACATGCTAAGGATTTTGGGATTGAAGTATCTGATTTTTCTTTTGAAGTATCAAAAATTGTGGACAGAAGCCGCAAAGTTGCCGATAAAATGTCGAAGGGAGTGCAGTTTTTATTTAAAAAGAATAAGGTGCAGGTTGTAACCGGCAGTGGAAAGATTAAAACAAAGAATGAAGTTGAGGTGATTGACGAAAATGGCAAAGTGACTGATTTGATTTCGGCTAAGAATATCATTATCGCAACTGGTGCTCGTCCTAGGATGTTCCCGGGAATTGATGTTGACTTTGAAAAAATCATTACATCAAAACAAGCTATGATACCTAAAGAAAAACCCGAATCAATTATCATTATGGGTGCCGGTGCTATTGGTGTTGAATTTGGATATTTTTATAATTCAATTGGATCAAAAGTAACAATCATTGAAATGATGGATAGATTACTTCCAATCGAAGATGCTGAAGTTTCAAAAGAATTACTGAAATATTACAAAAAATACGGCATTAATGTGTTAACTAATACAAAAGTGCTTTCTGCAAAAGCTACTTCAAAAGGTGCTGAAATTAAAATTCAAAAGAAAGATGGATCTGAAGAAATTCTTACAGCAGATTTAGCTTTGAATGCAATAGGAATTCAAGCAAATATTGAAAATATCGGTTTGGAAAATGTTGGTATAGAACTAGAACGTAATTTTATTAAAATCAACCAATTTATGCAAACAAATGTTCCGAATATTTATGCAATTGGTGATGTAGCAGGTGCTCCATGGTTAGCTCATAAAGCATCAGCAGAAGCAATTGAAGCAGCTGAACACATCGCAGGTCATCAAGTAAGTGGTGTTGATTATAATAATATTCCGGGATGTACATACTGTATCCCACAAGTAGCAAGTGTAGGAATTACAGAAGAAAAAGCAAAAGAAATGGGATATGAAATTAAAGTTGGTAAATTCCCATTTGCAGCTAGTGGTAAAGCA
>MHAC01000072.1:5900-14456 GCA_001804565.1 Ignavibacteria bacterium GWF2_33_9
GGTTTCACAAAAGTAATCTTTGATGCAAAATACGGCGAAGTTCTTGGTGTGCATATGATTGGACCTGACGTAACGGAAATGATAGCTGAAGCAGGATTGGCAAGAGCAATCGGCGCAACCGGTAAATCTATTTACAAAACTATACATGCTCATCCGACATTAAGTGAAGCAATTATGGAAGCATCTGCTGCTGCTTATGGAGAAGCTGTAAATATTTAATTTTAATGATTATTACAAAAAAAATTGTAATTTTTTTAATAATTATTCAATAGATTAAATTTTATTTGTAATTTTGTATCTTAACTTGTTACATTTAGTTAATTGTTGTAACGAGAAGTTTTATTTAATTAAATTTTGTTTTATGAATATTTACATTGCAAATTTACCCTTTAAAGCATCAGAAGATGATGTGATGGGACTCTTTCAGGAATTTGGTGCTGTTGAATCCGCAAGAATTATCACAGACAAATTCACTCGTAGAAGCAGAGGTTTCGGTTTCGTTGAAATGAATGATGACAGCGAAGCTCAAAATGCTATCGAAAAATTGAATGGTTTCGATTTTATGGGCAGAGCCTTGGTTGTGAATGAAGCTAAACCAAGAACTGAAGACCAGTAACAATTTTTGGGCGGGTGGATTCAATAGATATACTATAGTAATTTATACCGCATTTTGAAGAAGGTTGCTTAATTAAGCAACCTTTTTTTATTGAATTATTTCATATATTTTGTAATTTTGAAAATGTTAAAATTATATAATATAATTATGAGTTTTAAAAAAGTAATAATATATATACCTGTCATATTATTTTTGATGCTACTTCCCAATTTCAATGCCAAATCTGAAATAACCGGGAATGCGTCTGTTTGGGGCGGTAATAGTACTAATGCATTTTATGTTGATTCGGTAGGTAGCACAATGATTTCCGGAATTGGATTGGGACTGAATTATGAAGTTGCAAATTCCAATTGGAATTACTTTTTGGAAATGAATTATTATAATTATAATTCATTTAATGAGAGAAACTTTTTGAATACATCACTTGGATTCAATATGATAAAACCACTGGATAAAGATGATATTAATTTTCTGAATATTAATGGATTTCTTTCTTCCAGATTTGACGGGATTGAATATAATATTTATGATTATTGGCAACCACTGGTATCAATCAATTATTATCATTATTTTTCTACAAATACTTTTTTATCTGCTAATTACACTCCACGAATGCGATTTTACTCAAACTATTCAGAAATAAATTATCTTGAAAATTCTGTATCATTGACATATAAGACATACTTTAAAACAAAGACTACATTAAATATTAATACTTCCATAATGCAGAAGAATTATTTCAATTCGCATGCAAGTAATGTAATGAATCCCGGTATAGTCACTCCAAAGAAAAAATCAGATGCAAGTATTCAAAAGAAAACCAAGTGGGGAAAAATAATTAAAGGATATTCTTCCAAAGATACATCTACAAATATGAATAATATGGTACAATCGGATATTTCGCCAAGTCAATTTGTTTTTAATGGTAAAATTTCACAAAATGTAACAGAAAATGTTGGTTTAGCATTCAATTTGGGCTATAGTACAAATTTATATTCAAAAAGTTCAGATAGTTTACAAGGGGTATCATCCTATGCCGGTGAGGAGGAACTTTTCGATGATTCATATTCTTTTGAAAATATTTCAATATCTCCTACTTTAACAGTTGTTTTGCCCAATACCATCATTGGGAAATTAAATTATTTTCAAGCAACAAAAAACTACAATTATTTAGTAGAAATTGAAAATGAAGATCAAGTTCTAAGGAAAGATGATTTCAAAATGTTGACCTTGTCTTTTTCCAGATACTTTAACTTAAAAGATTCATTTTTTTACCAAATATTTTTAACTTTGGATTACTCATATTATACAAATAATTCAAATACATATATTTTCGACTATGATAATCAGGACTTATATTTAACTTTGCAAGTGCAATTTTAAAAAAGATGAAGAATTTTATTAAAAATATTGAACAATTTATTAGGAAATTATTCAAGGTTAAAGAACTTAATATTTCCACATTATTATTCCTCTCAATTTCACTTATTTTGATAATACCGGGTGTTTTCACAATAACTTGGTTCAACAGTGTGATCAATAAAGATTTTGAGAGGGATTTCCTTGAAAAAGTAGATTTTACGGCAGAACATTTCAGAATTGAATTTGAAAATGAATTGACCGGAGACTCATTAGTAATAAAGGAAAAACTTGTTGAATTTCTAAATAATAATACAAATTTGCTATATGTTCAAGTGTTCAATTGGAATAATCAAGTTACTTTTTCATCCACTCACAACTTGATGTTCACCGTGGATGAACTTTTCGACAAATCTAAATCAGTTGATTGGGAATCTTCAATTTTAGTCAAAAGACAAATTATCAAGTATAATTCTGAAATGATGAACTGCTTTATGGTGTTCAATACTGAATCATTAATGGAACAGAAATTAGAATTTAATTTGCAATTAATTATCAGAACAATTATCAGCATAATTTTGATACTATTCCTTGTATTTATCATTTCCAAATATATTGAAAATCCAATAAAGAAAATCAAAGATACTACAGGAGAAATTGCTCTCGGAAATTTACAAGTAAAGATAGATGAAGATATTGGAACTTTCGAAGTGAATAAAATTATAGAGAACATTAATAAAATAACAGAGGGAATACATAATGCTCAAAATGTCTTGATTGATGAATTGAGAAGTTCCAGTTTGAATATACAAAAGCAAAATGAGATTCTAAAGCAGGCAAAAGAGAATGCAGAAAGAGCAAATAAACTGAAAACAGAATTTATAGCTAATGTGAGTCATGAAATTCGTACTCCAATGAATTCAATTATTGGTTTTTCGGAAATCTTAAAATCCAAAATCACCTCAAAAGATGAAAAGGTTTATCTGGAAGGGATATTGAAATCATCAAAAAACCTTCTACAATATATTAATAATATTCTGGATATTTCAAAAATTGAAGCAGGAAAATTAAAATTGGTGCATAATTCACTTAATTTACGGAAATGTGCTTATGAAATCAATGATATTTTCAAATATGAAATTCAGAATAAAGGACTGGAATTTATATTCCGATTTGATGAATCTTTACCAGAATATATTTTCATTGATGAAATTCGCTTAAAACAAGTGCTGGTGAATCTTTTGAATAATGCAATTAAATTCACTGAAAAAGGTACTATTTCCATACTCTATGAAAAGCAAAAGGATAATTTTGTTAATGGTACAGTGGATATTCAGATTAAGGTGAAAGACACCGGAATTGGGATGAATATGAATGATGGGAGAAATATTTTTGAACCATTTGTGCAAAAAGAAGGAAAAGAATCAAGGAAATTCAGTGGGTCGGGATTAGGGCTTGCAATTACCAAGCAAATACTGGACTTGATGGATAGTGAAATTGAAGTCATTAGTGAACAAAACAATGGTTCGGAATTTATTGTGAATTTACGTGATGTGGCAATTGATTTTAATGTTTCTTCATCAACAATTTCAGGTTTGCAGAAATTAAAAGCAAAGCCTGATACTAAGATTTTAATAGTTGAAAATAATGATTTGAATCGTAAATTGATTATTGATTTACTGAAAAACGAAAATATTCTGTTTTTGGAAGCTGATAATGGAAATGACGCATTGGAAATGGCTGTCAAGCATTTACCACATATAATTTTACTGGATATGAATTTACCCTTCCCGGATGGGTTTCAGATTGCAAAAACAATTCGCAGCATACCCCAAACAATGAATACACCGATTATAGCACTTACTTCTTCTGTCCTAAAAACTGAAAAAGAACGTTTAATGAATTTTGGTTTTGATAATGTGATTCTCAAGCCAATTGATAACATTAAACTTATTAATACGTTGAATATATATTTAAATGCTGAAATCCTGAAAACACAGCCTACTAAAGAAATTTATCAGGATACACAGGAAAATAACAAAGATTTAAGTTTTTCGGATAAGATTGAATTTATTCTCAGTTTTTCTAAAAAAGCAGGTGAAATTTCTAGGAAATTAATTTTAAGCGAAGCAAATTCTTTATGCAAGGCAATAAAAGAATTCAATTCCTCAAGAAATTCTATTTTAATTAATCACTTCGTTGAAGAACTGGAAGATGGAATAAATAAATTTAAACTTGATAAAGTTAGAACAATTTTGATGAAAATTGAAAATATGGAAAAGAAAAATGATTAATATATTTAAAAATATTGATTCTCTTGTTCAAATTTCTAATGATAATTCCAAATTCAAGACCAAAGAAAATATGCGAAATATTTGTGAAATCAAAGACGGAGCAATCATTTTCAATGAAAAAATTCTTTGGGCAGGCAAAACTGAAGATTTAGGGAAAGCACTCGAAAGTATAGATTACGATTATATGGTTGTGGAAGAAATGAGGGGCAAAACTGTTCTTCCCGGATTTGTAGACCCACATACACATCTCATTTTCGGTGGTGATCGTTCTGCAGAATTTGCAAGAAGATTGGAAGGTGCCACTTATGTCGATATAGCTGAAGAAGGTGGAGGAATACAATCAACTGTTCGTGCTACTCGTGCAGCATCTCTTGAAGATTTAATAAAAAACGGGAAAAAACTGCTGACAAATGCAATCAAACACGGTACTGTTGCCTTCGAAATTAAATCAGGATACGGACTTACTACAGATTCTGAATTGAAATCACTTGAAGCTATTAAAGAACTCAGAAAACAATTTCCCGTCCATATTTCCTCAACATTCTTAGGTGCTCATGATTTTCCTCCTGAATATAAAGACAAGAGGGATGAATATGTTGACTTAATTTGCAATGAAATGCTGCCTTTAGTAGCAAAAAATAATTTGGCAGATTATTGCGATGCTTTTGTGGACAAAGGTTATTACACAGTCGAACAAGGTGAAAAAATCTTCTTAAGAGCCAAAGAACTTGGATTAAAAATCAAAATGCACGCTGATGAATTGGCTGACGTAAATGCTGCTTCACTTGCGGCAAAAGTCGGTGCAATCTCGGCAGACCATTTGCTTTTTGTTAGTGATGCAGGTATTGAAGCAATGAAGCAATCCGGAACTGTGGGAACTTTGCTTCCGGGAACTTCTTTTTTCATAAGAATGCCTCATGCAAATGCTCGAAAGATAATTGATTCCGGAGCTATCACTGCTCTTTCCACAGATTGTAATCCCGGTTCTTCGTTTACTGAAAATATGCAAATGATTTTATGGTTGGCAACAATAAATCTTAAAATGACAGCAGAAGAAGCACTTGTTGCTTCTACACTTAACTCGGCTCATGCAATTGAACAATCAGACAAATTGGGCAGCATTGAAGAAGGCAAAGAAGCATCATTCATTATCTTGGATGTTCCATCATATAAGGAATTGTTCTATCACTTCGGGTATAATCACGTTGAAAAAGTATTTATAAAAGGTAAAGAGTTCTAAAAACTAATGCAAAAAAAACATTTTTTTCAAATATTACTCATTATAACATTGATTTCAAATATAAATCAACTTGCTTTTGCCGCACAACCTATTGTGCTGCGTAATGCTGATAGTTTGTTGGGGATTACATTTGGGAATAATCAAGTTCGACATTTCGTTGGTAATGTTATGTTTGAGCAGGGGACTATAATAATTACCTGCGATACTGCTGTGCAATACATTGAAGAAAATCGTGTTGACCTTTCAGGGAATGTAGTAATTGACCAAAACAGTATGAAAATTAAATCACCTTTAATTAATTATAATGGTAACACTAGATTAGCTGTTGCGAAGAGGAATGTGGAAATTCAGGATACGAACAATATTCTTAATGCAGAATCCGGAAACTATGATTTTGATACAAAAATCGCCGAATTTAAAGATAATGTAACGTTGACAAATGATTCTATGGTTATTTATGCAAAGCATTTAATTAATAATACAGGTAATGACGAATCCTTTGCAGACGGGGATGTACAGGTTTTCGGGAAATATGTGAGGACAGCGCTGATATCAGATACTTTGATACATAAACCCAAGCAATCCTTTACTTTGGCTTATGGTAATGCAGGATTTTTCTATATTGATACTGTAAAAAAAGGAGCAAAACCTTCAGATTATCCGAATGAATGGCATTTGAAAACCGAAGAAGAACGATTGAAACTAATGCAAACTAAATTTGATACGCTTTCTATCTTTTCCCGGACAATTTTTGGTAATCAGATGAAGGGACAGGAATTTTTCCAATTTCTTGATAGTGTTGAAATTTGCAAAGGGAGTATATCTTCTAAGTGCGATAAAGCTGATTATTTCAAGACGGGAGACAGTTTAATTCTTACGGGTAATCCAATTGTTTGGTACGACAATTTGCAGCTATTTGCAGATACTATCAACGTGATTTTTCCAAAGAGGCAATTACAATCTATTAAACTATTTAATAATTCATTTGCTATATCAGAGGCGGATTCTCTTGGGCTTGGAAGAATAAATCAAATTTCCGGAAAAAATATAGATTTAAATTTCGCAAATGATTCTATTAACTGTATTATAAGCAAGAACAATGCAACTAGCTTATATTTTATGACAGATGATTCCGGTGAAACTGGTGCACAAAGCAGTGGGGCAGATACAATTACCATCTTTTTCGAAGCAAATGATGTTAGCAATATCCTTTGGCGGAGTGCTGCCTTCATTGATTTTTACCCTGAACGTATTTTCCCCGTAGATATTAAAACTCTTTACCTGCCTCGATTCAGAATGAGAGATGACATTCCTGAAAGGAAAAAATTCCCAATAAAATCTAAGTGAAAATTCTATTCAGAAAGTATCGGAAGGATTTATCACAAGCAATTTAAGTCCAAATTATCCTTGATAAAACTTACGTAATAATTTAATTTAATGCACTTACGCTGTACCTTATAATAATTAGTTGTAATATTTTATTAATTAACTTTTTATCTTTTATTAATTTATATTTATTATTTTTGCAATAGCATGAATTAAATTGTTGACATTCATTGGAGACAACCCAATAACAGAATGAATCAGAAAACAAAAGATATCAATTTAAAATGTATTTTCACCATCAAAAATGGAGTTAAAAAATGATATACAAACGATTCAACCTAATAAATCCGAAAAAAACTATACAATATAATTTTACTTGGTTAAAATTAAGTATTGTATTATTGTTAGGACTGGGACAGGCAGGATTGCAGGCTCAAACAAATCTTAGCACATCAGGTGGCAATGCTTCGGGCAGCGGAGGCTCAGTGAGCTATTCCGTTGGACAGGTTGTGTACAACACCCATACCGGAACAAACTATTCGCTTGCGGAAGGTGTACAACAACCTTATGAAATCTCTGTAATCACAGGACTTGAAGAATCCAAAAGCATTAACCTTTTGGTTGTGGCTTATCCAAACCCAACTAATGATTTTATAACATTGGAAGTGAAGGACTTTGAACCTGCTACTTTACACTTTCAACTTTACGACATAAATGGAAAACTTTTGCAAAAACAGAAAATTACAGACAACCGCACAAGTATCGTTATGAAAAATCTTGTGACTTCAACTTACTTTGTAAAAGTTATCCAAGGCAATGAAGAAGTGAAAACATTTAAAATAATTAAAAATTAAGGAGGACTATACAATGAGAAAATTATTTACAATTTTGATAGTCGTTCTATTAACGGCAAGTGTGTTCCTACCTCAACCGGCAAATGCTCAATTTCCTATGAAAATGAGCTATCAGGCAGTAATTCGGAACACAAGCCAGGAGCTTGTAAAGAACCAAACAGTTGGTATGCAAGTTAGTATTTTGCAAGGTTCTGTTAGCGGTGATGCTGTTTATATTGAAACTCATGTTGCTTTTACAAATACAAATGGATTGATGAGCGTTGAAATAGGTGCCGGAGTAGTTGTGAGCGGAAATTTTGTTACAATCAACTGGGCTAACGGGCCATACTTTATTAAAACCGAAATCGATCCTACAGGAGGAACAAATTACTCTGTTACCTCAACTAGCCAATTGTTAAGTGTTCCTTACGCATTGCACGCAAAAACTGCTGAAACGGTAAGCGGAGAAACCGACCCTGTGTTCACGTCATGGGATAAGGACTTTAATGACCTTAGTAATAAACCTCAAGTCCCGGATGGCTCCGAAACCAAAGTAACCGGTGGTACTAATATTACCGTATCGGGTTCCGGAACAACAGATAGCCCTTATGTTATTAATGCTAGCAGTAAATATTATTTAGGGCAAAATATCTTGGGAGGGATTGTATTTTATCTTTACCTTGACCAAAATGGAGAGCAACATGGATTGATTGTTTCAAAAACTGAATCCACAGCCCAATGGCAAGGAACCGCAAGCATTACCAATGCAGCAAGAAGCTGGGATGGGGTTTTCAATATGGGTTTAATGATAAACAGTCCAGCCAAAACATGGGTGACAGAAAACTTTTCCAATGAATGGTACTTGCCTTCTGTTGACGAATTAAGCCT
>MHAC01000072.1:14547-14706 GCA_001804565.1 Ignavibacteria bacterium GWF2_33_9
GAGTACAATGAAGCAGATGCTTTGTTCTTTTACTTTAGCGGTGGTCAATCCGGCTTCGGCTATAAGTTAAATCCTTATCTTGTGCGTGCAGTTCGGGCTTTTTAACTATTGTAATTATCTACCTCGCTTTTTGGGCGGGGTAGATAGTTTTCGAAGCAA
>MHAC01000073.1:0-9272 GCA_001804565.1 Ignavibacteria bacterium GWF2_33_9
AACAAATCTTTGGAATTATCCTGAATAAATTTTACGACACTTGCATCATGAATTGCAGGCTTCGTGTTTGGCATAATTACAACACCTGTGAATCCCCCATTTGCCGCTGCTTCTGCACCAGAAAAAAGGTTCTCTTTATGCTCAAATCCAGGTTCCCTGAAGTGTACGTGCATATCGAAAAATCCGGGTGAGGCAACAAAAGAAGAGGCATCAATGATTTCTGTTGTTTCGTCAACAGGAAAGATATCATAACTCATTTTGTGAATTTTGCCGTCTAAAAGCCATAAGTTGAACCTGTCATTTAATTTCTGTTCAGGACTTACAATGTTAATATTTTTAAATAAATAATTCATATTCTCAAAGTTTATTTGTGTGAATATACAACAAATTAAAAAAGAGTTTGTTGTGGTACTTGATTTTTTCTTGCATTAAATTTTACTAAAAAAGTTTTACGATGAATATCTGTTTCTCCAAATTTTTTAATTGCATCAAAATGCACTTTTGTAGCGTAACCAAAATGTTTGTCAAAACCGTATAGAGGGTATTTTGCACTTAATGCTTCAGTCATAAATTTATCACGTGTAACTTTGGCTAATATTGAAGCAGCAGCAATTGAAAAAGATTTGGAATCACCTTTAATGACAGTTTCAAAGGAATGATCTTTATACTTCTTAAAATAATTACCATCAATTAAAAGATGTTCAGATGATAAGTTTAACTTATCCAAAGATTTCCTGAATGACAATTGAGATGCCTGCAAGATATTAATTTTGTCAATTTCATCATGATCAACACTGGAAACAGCGTATTGTTCAGCATTTTTGGTTATAAATGTGTATGCAATTTCTCTTGATATTTTATCCAGTTTTTTGGAATCATTAATAAAATATTGAGGAGAATCAATTAATGAATCAATTTTCTCTATTAATAATAAATTATTCTTAGAACCCATATTCAGAAGATTGCTTTTATACTCGTTAAGAAAAGACTTCACTCTTGTAGACAATTCGAAATTCATTGGAAATATTACTGCCGCAGCGAAAACAGGTCCTGCTAAAGCACCTCTGCCCGCTTCATCAAGTCCTACAACATTTCTGTTTTCAGACCAATATTTTCTTTCAATTTCAAATGATGGATCTGACAATTAAAAATCCTTAATTAAGTTCAAAAATTCATTTCTCAAGGATTGATCATTCAACATATACCCACGCATAACGGATGTAATCATTTCTGTATCTTCTTCCGATTCTTCAACACCTCTCGAAATCATGCAGTAATGTTTAGCTTTAATAACAACTCCGAGAGCCTTTGGTTGTAGAATTGACTGAATATAATCAGCAATTTGCTCACCCAATTCTTCTTGAATCTGAGGTCGTCTTGAAAACCACTCTACAATTCTACTTAATTTAGAAACACCAACAACATAATCACCCGGAATATAACCTACGACGCATTTTCCGGAAATAGTCTGCCAGTGATGCGAACATACTGACATAATATCAATTCCTTGACTGATTATCAGGTTATTGACATGTTTTCTATTTGGGAAAACAGTAATTTTTGGAGGATTTGTATATCTGCCTGCAAATAGCTCATTTACGAACATTTTTGCAACACGGTAAGGTGTATGTGTGCTGTTTGGATCATGACGTGATATACGCATTATATCCATTATCTCAGCAAATTTTGATTCGAGTTTCAAAATCATATCAATTCTCTCATCATCAGAAATTGACTGATTATCATTTGAATCATACAAATCATAGCCTAAGTTATTTATTAGTGGGTATTTAGATTTGTCATTTTCATAATAGTTTTTTTCAAACTCTTCGATATTATGATTAAATTCAATTTTATTTAAATCTTTTGCCATTTATTTGTAAAAATTAATTTTCAAAACTTTTAATTAGAAATTCTTCGCCAAAATATTCAACAGAATTATTTTCAGTTTCCCACATCTTAATCTTAAAAAGCTTACCTGAAGGTAACTTATCTTGGATTTGCTGCCAGAAAATTGCAGACATATTTTCCAAAGTGGTGATCTTCCCTTTCAAGAAATCAACATCAAAATTCAAATGTTTATGATCAACCTTGGAAATAATATTTTCATTTATTATCTTTTTGAGCTGTTTCAAATCAATTAAATAGCCTGTATCAGGATTGGGAGTACCACAAATTGTAACTTCTATTGTGTAATTATGACCATGTCCCCAATAATTATTGCACTTGTCATAAATTTCATAATTCTCTTTATCGTCTAATATAGGATTATTCAAGCGATGCGCAGCCGAAAATTGTGCTTTTCTTGTAATATATACCATTTGCAATTTTTTTACTGTTTGACGTTATTACTAGAAAATTATTAATGTCTTCATTCATTGACTTTGTTTAATTTTGAAAAAAATAGGAAATAGATTTTGAGAAAATACTTTTTGAGTTTTATACTTTTGACTTCTTTGGCTTTTACTTCGTGCAGTACAACAAAGCAGATTAATAATAATGCTCATTTTACAAAGACTGACAGCAATGCAATTGTTTATTTTAAGAAAGATTTAAACAGCATTTTTTGCGATGGAGAAATTGATATAACTTCTTCAAATCAAAAGATGAGTGGAAATTTCGAATTGACTATGATTCGAGATTCAGCAATTTTGTTGGATGTCTTTGGACCTTTTGGAATTAATGTTGCAAGAATATATTCTTCTAAAGATTCAATTTATATATACAATCTTTGGTCAAGGAAATATTATTCTGATTATCAGAAAGTTAATGGATTTGAATTCTTTACACCTTTTGTAACAAAGTTTTTCTCATTCATAATTGCAGAACCATTCTATGATAAAGACTCTTTAAGAGAAAATCAATTTTCAAAGGATACAGTTAATTTTTCTAAAAAAATTAATCAATCTGAAAATTATGATTTTACATATTTATTGAAACAAAAAAACACATTAAACTTAAGCTATAAATATAACAATAATTTATATAAAGCTGATTTTACAAAATTTGGAAAATTCGGAAAATATGAATTACCTATTGAAATATTTGTTTATGATACTGAAAGTCAAAACAAAATGAGATTTAAAGTAAATAATTTTAAAGACCTAAATAAAGTAACAACAATTAACAACACAATTAAGTCAAATTTTCAAAAAGTAACTACTTTTAAGGAATTATATTAGGAAAATAAATGCAAGAAATAATTGAACAATTAAGAAATCAAATAGATGTTTACGACAAGTTAATATTACATAATATACTAGATAGATTAGAGTTAGTAAAATCAATTCATAAAATTAAAAAGAAAACGTCTGAACTAATTGTAGATATTGATAGAGAAAAACAAATAGTTAGTTCATTAATATCAGAAATTAGAGAAATTAAAACACAAAATCTCATAAAAAGCTTATATACTCTTATATTCCAAGAAGTAAAAAGTATTTCCTATCCCGACTCTTCTTCAGTTTCTGAAGCATTATTCAGCCTACTTGAAAAAAATCAATTGGTTATTGCAGGTCCTTGTGCGGTTGAAAATCAAGAACAAATTTCAGGACTAGCAGAAGCAATTTCTGCTCTGGGAGTAAAATTCTTCAGAGGTGGAATTTACAAAGCAAGAACGAATCCAAATTCGTTCCAGGGGCTTAGAGAAAATGGTCTTGAAATGTATTACGAAGCTGCGAAGAAGTTCGATTTATACACAGTAAGCGAATTTCTCGATATAGAACAAGCAAAAAGTTATTTTGAATTTTTTGATGTTATAATGATTGGCAGCAGAAATATGAGTAATTTCGAGTTTTTGGCAAAGATTGGAAAATTGACTGCCGAAAATAATAAACCGGTCATTTTGAAAAGAGGTTTTGCTTCAACTGTTGATGAATTTTTGTCAGCTGCCGAATACATTACTCGTGAAGGAAATACTCATGTCATATTATGCTTGCGTGGAATAAGAACTTACGAGGAAGCACAAGGATTTTTCAGATTCCCTCCTGATTTTCATTCTTTATTGGAAATCAGAGATAAATCAGATTTAAAAGTGATTTTCGATCCTTCACATTCTTCTGGTAATTCAAAGATTGTTCCAAAAGTTGCAAAATCAGCTGTTGATTTAGGATTCAATGGAATAATTCTGGAAGTACATAATAATGCAGAAAATGCTCTAAGTGATAAAAATCAACAAATCAGTTCCGATGAGTTAGGTAAAATAATTGAATATTTGAAAACGAAGTAAGTTGTATATTATTAAACAAAATATAGAAGTTGAATCTAAGATAACTTTTTGTAGTTATGAAGAACTTATTTCAAAATTTGAACCGGATAATTTATTCATAATTGACAAGAAAATTGACGAATTATATTTTTTTGATAAATACCCTAATAATAAAATTGTGCTAGTATCCTCAGAAAAAATTAAAACTCAAGATTCCTTATTTACTTTATTGAATGATTTTGCAAAATTTAATGTAAATAAAAGCACGAAAATATGGTGTATCGGAGGTGGAACTCTTTCGGATTTGGTGGGTTTCTCATGCTCTATTTATAAGAGAGGTATTCCATTCAATTTAGTACCAACTACTTTGCTTTCAATGGCTGATGCATCAATTGGTGGTAAAAACGCAATTAATTTTGGAAATGTTAAAAATGTTGTAGGAACTATTTATTTACCAAAAAATGTGTTCATTGATTTACAATTTTTAATTTCTCTCGACTACGATATATTCCTTTCAGGTTTGATGGAGATTATAAAAATCAGCATTCTCTTTTCGCAGGATTTGTGGTCTCATATCTTGGAGCATAAGGACAAAATTAAGAATAGGGATTTTAATGCTTTAGAGTACATAATCACTTCTGCAATTAAGCTTAAAATCGATGTTGTCAATAAAGATTTGATGGATTTCAATAAAAGAAAATATTTGAATCTTGGTCATACTTTTGGCCATTCCTTTGAATTAAATGAAGATATTCCGCATGGAATCGCAGTTGCCAAAGGTCTTTTTTTAGCCTTAAAAATTTCAGAAAAGTATTTCAATTTTCCAGAGAAAGGGATACTTGAAATTATAAACTTATTTGAATTTTTCGGCGTTGATTTTTCAGGAATTACCATTTCCAAAATAGACTTTGATAACCTTAAGAACGATAAGAAAAACCTAAATGAGAAGATTACTTTAGTTTTATTGAAAGATTTTTTTCAACCAACTTTACTAGAATTGAAAGAAAATGAAATTCGAAGTTCCCTCCAAAATATGCCTTAGTTTAAAAGAAATTAATTACACAAAAATTGACGAAATCAAACAAATTACTAATGCTATCGAAATTAGGTTAGATTATATTTACTTGGATATAAATAAACTAAAGTTATTAAATAATAATTTCGATTTGATAATTTTAAAATCCCCTGATTTTACAATTTACAATCAATTTATTAAGCCTATAAAAAATGAAAATATTAATAATGTATTTTTCGATATCGATGGTAATTTTATTTTAAATAATAAAGAAGCGATTGATTTTCCAATATCTCTTGAATTAAACCTGATTATTTCATTTCATAATATGAAGTTATCAGATATTAATGATAAATTTATTAATATATTATCTAATATAAACAAGGATAATATATTTATTTATAAGATTATTATTGATGAATACTTAATAATTAATGAAGATTTACTAAGTAATTTGTATAATAAGTTAAAAATCAAGTTAAATAAAAATATTATTTTGTTTTGTGAAGGTAAAAATTATACTGAAACACGATATTTAAATTTAAAAATGGGAGCACCATTTACTTATTGTGCTCTTAGTGAATCAACACGCACGGGGAAAGGACAACCTACATATATGGAATTTTGGAATTATTTCGGAAAGAAAACTATTTAGGTGTTTTGAAGATTACAAATAATCCAACTAAAAAGAATAATATATTCGCCAACCATGCCGAAATAATTGGACCAATCCCTACAGAAATTCCTACGATTTGTCCAATCTTTGTAAAAATAAGGTAAGCAAAAGACACAATCAATGCTGCTCCAATTTGAATTGCAATTCCTCCCCTTCTCTTCACTGATGCGAAAGGTACTCCGAAAAGAATTACGATGAAATTGGCGATTGGGAAAGCAATAATACCATAAAAATCTGTCAGACTTTGATTTATATCCTTTCCTCCATTTTTTTGGAATACCAAGAATTTATATAATTCGAAAATATTCATTTCTTCAATAGGTTTAACTAAATCGGATAATTCAGAGTTGTTGAAAGAAAATTTAAATTCTTGATCTATCAATAATTGTTCTTTTATTCTTACTTTTTCATAAATTTGTTTCTTAATATTCATTAATATCCAGTTTTTTTTCTGGCTATCCCATCTAAACATGGAAGCATAAATTTTAGATAGTAATCTTGGATTTGATTCCGAACTAAAATCTTGGATTTGAATTCCACTCCCTTGCATTGTTTTCGAATTAAATTCTTTGATTAGAATGTTTCGTGTTTTGTTTTCTCTGATGAAAATATTATTTAAATATTTAGAGGATTCATCCATTCCTAAATACATAGCAGCCATTTCATTTTTGACTTTTGTTGCTCTAGGAACGACCATTGTAGAAAACCATAATTGTGTGATACTTATTAGAATTGAAAGAATAATGACAGGGATCATCAATTGATATAAACTAAGCGAACCGGATTTCATTGCTGTGATTTCATTAGTATTTGATAAATTACCAATAGTAAATAAAGTCGCCAATAATGTTCCAATGGGAATTAATAGTTTTAAAATCGCAGGAATATAGTATAAATAATATTCTGCAATATGTAAGATTCCAGTATTCCTATCAAGAAATTTATCAAGATTTTCAAATAAATCTACTATAATAAAAATTACTCCCAATGCTAAAAGCGAAAAAAGAAATGTTGCCAAAAACTTTTTTGAAATATATAAATATAATATTTTCATTTTTTACTTGATTTTAATATTAGTTATAACTGTTTGTTTTAATTTAGAAAACTCGATTTTTTTGCTATCAGTTCTTTCTCCATATTCAGGACTATACTCATAATCATAAATCTGAAAATCATTATCAGAATGTATCGAAATTAAATCATCTATTTCTATACTATTATTCACTTTATTGATTTTATCTATAACATCTGGATGAAAATGCAAGGACAATTTCCCGGATTTTAATTGGAAAGGAATGCTATCTATTATCTGAATATTATCTGTAGTTATAAGAAACTTACGTTCTATATTGTTTTTCAAAATTTTCTTTGTCATTTTAATTTCTAATCCATGTTGGTTTTGCTCAATCTTATACTCAACAGGATTATCATTATACCAGAACAAATCATCAATTGAATCATCGGCGAATTCTTTCAGATTATCTATAAAAAAATGATTATGAGAATATGCACTTCTGAATAAATTTCTCAATTTCGAATTTGAAGTATATTCTAAAGTCCCCGGATCACAAATCACTTCCTGACTTTTTACTTGCAATACAAATGATAATGAATCATTATGATTATGTCCACCTTTACCATTTTGAGCCTTTCTTCCAGTTGAAATCCATAATTTAAGTTTAATATTTTGATAAGTAATAAGACCTATATCCTTATATTCTGAATAATAATCTAGGTTCTGTGATAAATATTTTCTACCATTATCATTATAATTATTTGATAATAAATGTAATAAAATTTTATCATAAAATTCGTGTTTATTAAATGATTTGTATAATGTCGTTATTTTAAACACCATACCGCTATCATTATCCCCTATTTGAGGAATGAAATTTTCTAATCCTCGAATGTTTTTAGAAAAAGTAATAATTTTATCAAGTTTTTCACTAACTACATTAGGAATCACTTTATTATTTAAATTGAAGACATCAAGACCTATATATAACATTTCGAGCATAAAGAAATGATATGGTAAAGAACCTTCGAAATTACTCCCATCAGAATTGAACTGATAATCAATTTCATTAAGGAATTCTTTAACAGCAAAATTACCATAGTCCTCAATAAAATCACCTTGACTGAAACAATGTGTTATAACCATCAATCCGATAAGATTTGCAAAATAGTGATTATTCCTCATACCGGATGACCATTCACATTTATGATATATAAATACAGCCGATATATACAGATAATTGCTCAATTTGGAGATGAATGTATTGTCTAACTTGACATTAGATCGAAATAATATTGAAAGTGAGGTAATGATATTTACAGACCTGATTGCAATCTCCATTGGTGAAATCCAATTAACACCCAAAAAAGGAGGATTTTCATCGATAAAGTCATTTATTTGGTTAATATATTCAGTGACAATCGAAAGGTCAGGCTTTTTTTGATAAGCCAAACTTAATTGTAAAAGTTGGTGCAACCTTGCTAATTCCCATGGTTTCTTAATGTCAGCTCCTTTAGAATCACCTATTTTGATTTCATTATATTTTAAATGCTTATCCCAAGTATAATTTGCTTTGAAATCTTTGTGCCAGTTGATTCTTGAATATCCATTCATATTCTCAGTACGAACGTTGTAAATTAAATCTCCATCCCCTAATACATTAAATTGATGTGAAAGTATTTTAAAAATTGTTTTTTCATTAATTTCTTGTGATTTAGATTCTTCTAAAATCGAAAAAGATATTTGCTTAATTTTTTCAGTATTAATAACTGGGTTTGAAAATGAATTATATTTCTGAAGAAAATCTTGTAGAATAAAATCAATTTTCTTTTCAGATTTTTGCTTAAAAAGTTGATAAAATAACTTTTTTAAAGCAATTCTGAACGGAATTGACATTAATTTTCTTAATTTTGATTTTAACACTTTCATAAATGAAATTTCAAATGAAACAATTATTATATTTTGTGATTTTTATTTCATTAACTTATACTTTAATTTCCCAAACACAAAGGATTGAAGGAAATCTTGAAAATATATTTGAATTTTCTGATGAAAATTCATATTCAGAATCACAAATTGAATATATTGAATTTAGGAAAACCAATAAATTGAATTTATGGAATGCAAAACTTTCTGATATTACTCAATTTCCCAATTTCAATCTTATACAAGCCAAGAATATACTAGAATTTATACACAATAATCCAGGAACAACTATTACAAAATTAAGCAAAGCACTTAATTTAAATGGCAATCAGGTGCTTATTTTAGATTATTGTACTTATATTTTTGAAATTGTTACACCAAATGAATTCATATTTTATTCACGTTCAAAAACGAATTATACAAGTGATAAAAT
>MHAC01000073.1:9287-12603 GCA_001804565.1 Ignavibacteria bacterium GWF2_33_9
TGATAAGTATAATGGTTCTCCCTCGAACTATTCGTCCAAGACAATGTTTGAATATAAAAACTTAACCGGTGGTATTGTGTTGGATAAAGATCCCGGAGAAGTAAATAAAGTCGATTTTTACAGCTTTAATGCAAAATATGCAGATGATAAACTTAAGTTTATTATAGGAGATTATTATTATGAAATGGGAATGGGTAATGTTTTATGGGGTAATTTTTCTACTGGTAAAGGTATAGATGTTATTAATCCGGCTTCAGAGTTTTCAAATACACTTAAACCATATCGTTCGACAGTAGATAATTCATTTTTTAGAGGTGGAGCAGTTGATTATAATTTCCAACTGTATAATGTGAAATTTGCTTTAGGGGGTTTTATTTCAAATGCATATCGCTCTGGGACTTTTGATTCATTAAAACAGGTTATTTCTTCAGTATATACTGCCGGATATTACAGAACTGATACAGAAATTTTGAAAAAAAACAATTTGAAAGAAAAGGCATACTCTGGAAACTTTAATTTTGAAATTGGCAACTTTTTATTTGGAATAGGAGTACTTTCACTTGATTATCAATATCCCATCACATCAATTTCAACATCTAGTTTTAACGGTAAATCAGGTATCTTTAAAACTTCTTATGGAAGATATCTAAATGAGGATTTCTCGTCATCTTATGAATTTTCACTTGATGCAAAAGACTTCATTGGATTTAAATTTGGAGCTATTTTGTCTAGAAATAACAATACGTATTCATCTCATTTCAGATATTTCGATCAAAACTACCGTGCACCATATGGGGGAATTTTTGGTGAAGTTTCAAATCCTTCAAATGAAATGGGTTTCTATTTAGGATATGCCTATTCCGGCTTCAAAGACATTATAATAAATAGTTATATCGATATTTTTCAATCACTCGGAAGCACATACTATATTGATGGTATTATGAAAGGAATTGAAATTTTCAGTAATATGGAATATGATATTTCAAAAAAGCTACAGTATATTGTTCGTTTAAAATATGAAAATAAGACTGATGAAGCAAAGGTGGAGTCAAAGAATGTTAATTATCAAAAACAGAAAATTTATTTCAGAAATGAATTACAATACAATTTAACAAATGAGATTAGAACAAGATTAAGGATTGAAGAATGTTATATTAATAATGCTGGTCTAGCTAACGATGAGACAGGGGTAGGAAGTTTTCTTGAAATTAAATATCAGAATAGGATTGTTACAATTTTTGGAAGAACTTCCTTGTTTTCAACCGATAGTTATGATTCTGCAATTTGGCAATACGAATACTTTATACCTGGGAATTTAAGTAGTTTTGCTGCTTATCTCGATGGAGCAAGGTATATTATTGGTGTCAAAGGAAAAATTTTCGATATTTTAAGTATTCAAATATTGTATAACAGAACTTCCAAAAATAATGTAGATTACTTAAGTTCAGGTAATGATAAAGTTTTGGCAAATTCTTCAGATGATTTAATATTACAAATAGAAATCAATTTCAATTAAAATGAAATTAATTTCCATTAATAAAAATGTAAATTTATTATCTTTTTATCTTGCCATTTGTGCTATTTGAGTGATAAACGGCATTACTAACGTGAAGACTGCGATAAATAATAAAGCATAAAAGATTAAGCCAATAATAATTAAAATCTTTACAATTCTAAATGCATTTGCCAATTTTTCAAAACCAAAATTCAGGGCTGCCTGGTCAGTATTTGTTCCAAAATGTTTGAATGCTTCGGCTGATTCCTTTAATCTTAAGGCAGCAAAGATAATTGGAATTCCGATAATCATTCCAATGATTGAAAGACATGTTACTGCTCCATAAATTATTATAAATATGGCAACGAAATTCATATCCTTGGACATGCTTATTAGTTCAGGTCTTGTTGTGAAATTTGGGTTTAAATTAGTATCTTCCATTTCAACTCCTTAATGAATTTAACAAAATTAAGCAAAAGAGTTGAATTATTTTCTTGTTTTTTTGAATTTTCTCACATTTTGGAGGTGTTCTGAATAATTTGTGGAAAAATTATGTGATCCTGAATTGTCAGCTTTCAAGACAAAATATAGATAATTTGTTTCTGAAGGATGTACTGCTGCATATATTGCTTCTTTTGAAGGACAATTAATTGGTGTAGGTGGCAATCCGGGATTTTTGTATGTATTATACGGTGAATTTTTTCTTAAATCTGATTTGTAAATTATCTTTCTTGGAAAAACGGGATAAAGTAAAGTAGGATCAGCTTGCAAAAGCAATCCAATTTTCAATCGATTATGATAAACACTGCTTACGATTGGCATTTCGTTTAATTTGGATGTTTCAGCCTGAATGATGCTCGCTAAAGTTAAGATTTGGTATTCATCCAATTTGGTTTTATTGTCCCTCAAAATCAAATCTATATAGGTTTTCTGCTGTTTAATTAGGAAATTCAATATTTTTTCCAAGGATTGATTTTCCTCGAAGAAATAAGTATCAGCCATCAGATATCCTTCTAAAGATTTTGCGTGAACATTATTCTTTTTTGCAAAATCTTTATTTTGTAATAAGTTAATCACTTCAGATGAATCAAATTTCATTTTTTGGGATATTATTCTAGCAATTTCGAATAAATTTGAACCTTCTGGAATAGTTATTTTATTTCTGAAAAGTAATTTTCTTGTGAAAAGTTTATCAATCAAATCAGAATTAGTAATTTCTATTGGAATTTGATAAGTACCTGCACTGATGAATGCTTTTCGTGATGAATATTGATATCTTAGATAATACTTGAAAAACCAAGAAGGTTTAAATATTCCAATTTCATTAAACTGTTTGATTATTCTGTCGGATGATGTGCCATATTTAAGTGTGATATATGTATTTTCAGGGGTCAAAATCTTTTCGTTTAAAGTATTGTGAACCCAAAATGTAATTAATCCCATAGCAAGAAGGATTAAAGCAATAAGAGTATATATAATTTTCTTCATTATTTCATTATCTGGTAATTACAAACATTCCCTTTTTGGGTTCTGTCCAAAGTTGTGATTCAATATTGATTTCATAATAATATACTCCCAGTGGTAACGAATTGTTATCATCATCAAGTAAATTAATTGAATGAGTATTATCTCCCATAATAGTATTCCACGATTCAACTCTGACAGTTTGACCTACTAAATTTGAAATTTTCAGTATTGTTTTGGAATTTAAATTTCTGCTGATTAAATTATATTTCAAATTTATCATTGTTGCAGCTGGATTCGGATAAGTTATAATATCCTTTAAAATATTATTTCTTGCTACATTTACTTTAAAGAGTA
>MHAC01000073.1:12637-23415 GCA_001804565.1 Ignavibacteria bacterium GWF2_33_9
ATGTTAGTGCCGATTTCTAAATTATTTGGAATGATTTGCAATTCACATTTTAAACTATCAGAATTTTGATAATTAACATAATTGTAATACTTAACATTGTCAGGAGTAATGAAAAGACCATTTATAAACATTTCAACTTTGGAAGAATCATTGAACTCATAAGTAGAATTATCATATACTTTGATTACAATTAATGGATTAACAGTTACAAAATCCCCATCGACAACATGTTTTTTATCAAATGTAACATCAATGTATGGAATGATCGTATCTTCAATAATATCAAATGGTAAAGAATATGTATTATTGTATCTGTACAATTCTTTTTCTTTCTGTTCAGAATTTAATGATAATTTAAAATCCTGAATTTTCGATATATTTTCATTTTCTATAGAAATTTTGTTTTCGATTCTTTGATTAATTGGTATTAAGTCGAAAGGTACATCTAAGAATGTTATTGTTCCTTTTTCAGATGAACTCTGAATTAATAGATTAGTGTTTTCAGCATTAGACCGCATCGAGATATTTTCCTGACCAAAATGTAAAATTGTCTTATCTCCTCTTAAACGACTTGAATCATCAATACTAGTTATACTTTTTACAATAGCTAATTCAGGTGCCGGAATGAAATTGAAATCTATTTGTTTAATCGATGGGTTGGAAGTTTCCTGATGTTTTTGCAAATTGAGATTCAATGATAAATAATCCGGAAGACTTTTGAATTCATCAGGCAATTTAATAAGTTCGTTGTTTGTTTCTAAATTACCGTTAATTAGTAATGAATCTTTCCCATTAATATTTCCGAAAACTTGATAATTAATTGTGAATACATCTACTGAATCTGCATTGGCATTAGACTTAACCGTAAGTCCTTGCCACTCTTTTGCTGGACCGATTGGAATTGATTTATAGCTCCCTTTCAATTTATAAAATTCAACGGGAAGTTCAATAGTCGCAGAATCTCCATTTGGACTCATTGCTTCAAAAGCAGTTCCAGGTTCCCAGTCTTTTCTGCCAATCATTGCAAAGGAATGACGCCAAGGGTAGTATGAAATACTATCGTAATTCATTGGACCAAGTATATTGTCTATCAGAATACTTCCAAATCCTGCTATTGCTGCTTTAAGAGTATCCAAATGTCCGGTTGAGCCAGTTGAATAAAGTTTATGCAAGGCAGGAATTTTCCATGCTGCAGAACTAGTTGCAATCATAATGTATGAATTATCAGGAATTGAATCTCTTAAATAGTGTACTAGATCAACAGCAGTTGAATCGTCTTCCCAATCATCTCCATCAACCCAAGTATCAAAATATTTAAATGATCCTGAAGAGCTATCTGCATTCACAGGAATAGTTGCAACATTAAATCCTCTGAAATATTGACCATCTACGAAAACATTATTATTTACCTCGATATTGCTCCATGGTTTATTATTCTCATTACCACCCAAACTTACTATTTTCACTTTCTTGAATTGATTTTGAATCTTTAGGACAATATTTTCATTATCGTAAATTAAATTTTGAAGTTGATTATCGTTAAATGTTGTACTGTCATTTTGTGTGATTGAAACACCATTATTAATTTTTTTATCTTGAATTGAAAATGGTATATTCATAATATTACTTTGTAAATTATTGGAATCAAGATAATAAACTTCAAAACGATAATTTGCACTTTCGAGAAAAATATCAGGTTTCCAATCAATATAATTTTCATTAATTGTTATTTCGGAAGTGTCTCCCAAAAAAATTAGTTCGTTGTTTTGTGACTTTATTGAAAAGAAATAGCGATTTCCATTACGATGGATTGGATTAATTATTCTGAAAATTAAGTTTTCTGCATCAACATTCCAATTTGACAATGGATCCAAAAGCAGAACACTGTTTGAAAATACATAAAATGATGTTGAAAATACTCTATTCTTCTCGAGTAAATCCGGATTTTTATGGTCAGGATCAATCACAATTGTAAGGTAATGTTCTCCGGGTTCATTTGCAATATCTAATTTTTCTGTGAATGAATAATTAAAACAAATTTGAGGTAATGTTACTTTTATAGTATCCTTTTTTTGCAAATAATCATCAATAATAATTAAATCTGTTTCGGAATTTGTTTGAAAACCATTATTATAAATTGGAATATGTAAAATTGCATTTTTATCAGTAACATTTACCTCCGGAACTTCATCAGAATTAGTAATCTTAAATTCTGCCGGATAAATGTACAAATTTGGCTTTCTGGAAACTCTTAATTTCAGTAAAGGATCGCCAACCAAGGTTACATGAAATTTTGTCTCAATTTGAGGTGAATACGCATTTGATAATCCATTTTTTCCATAATTTAATAAATCGCCAATAAAAACAAGAGAAGAAGAAGAATCAGCCAAATTTTTTACAATTCTTTGTACGATAAATCTATTTTCTTCTTCTCTGCCATATGTTGATGAACCTATTGAACCAATGAAACCTTTATCTTTAAAATATAAATAATCTTCATTCCTCACATTTGGCATTTCAGGATCAGCATAAGCTCCTGTATTACAAGAGATTGTAGAAAAGAATGAGTATTTACCGAAATTATTTAATTTATTTACTTGCCATCCATCCATATCGAACACATTTTGATTTGCATGTCCGATAAAATTCACCCAAAGTGCACCTTGATTGATTTTGTCTCGTATTATTCCACTTTCGGAAACACCCCCGGTTGCTTCATCATATTTTCTGACAGAATCTGAAATTCCACAAAATGGTGGAATTTTTATATAATCATCAAATTGGAAGGACTTTATTAAAGCAAAACTCCTTCTTTGTTCAGGTGAATCACCACCTGAAAGGAAAAGAAAATTCTTCATCCAAGGTTCATCAGGGGCGGAATCATACTGCTTCAATTTTGAAAGATAATTCCATCCATCATCAACATTTTCAATCGAAATTCTGCCAATTGAAAGAATAGGATTATAATTTGAATCTTCAATTGTATACCAAAAATCAGATGGGGGGAAACCAAATGTTGGAATGAAATCGGTTGAAACACTATTTTGCAGGTGTTTATAGGGATCCCAGGAAGCATTTCCAACTAAAACAATTGTGCGAAGAGAATCCTTCCAGTTTTTATATGCATAATCAATAAATTTCTTGATAGCAAAAACACTTTTTTTCCCATAATTAAATTCATTGTAAATATTATCTACGTCAATATTAAGGAATTTTAATTGCGTAGTTCCTGACCTGTATTTTGAATATTCTTCAGCAATCTCTTTAAATACTGTGTTAAAAATTACTATAACTTCAGCGGAATTTGTATCATTTGTCAAATAAGGTTTTGTAACACTTTTTAAAGTGAAATTTGAAAATTGATTTTCATCTCTAATGAATACTAAATAATCATTTGCAGGTTTAAATAATACATTTGCACAAAACATTGGATATGGTGCAAGGTCTATTTTCATTTGTTCGGCAATAGCATTTGAGGAATACACTTCCTCGAAAATCACTTTCTTCTTTGTGAAAACGAAGATCCAGTTTTGACCTGCAGTTATGTTTTTGGCTTTTTCAAACCCGGATTGATAAAGTGCATATAAATATTCTTTCTGTAATTGCAAGGGTGAATTATAACCAATTATAAAAATATCATTTGAATCTGCATTTTCAAGCATATCAAGGAAATCTTTTTCATAGTAATTTTTGAATAAAACATCCAATTTCCTTTTTTTTACGGAAGAAACTCTAACCAGATGCATCCCCTGCCGGAAATCCATATAACAAGTGTCATTAAACTGTAATGCAAATACTGGATCATTTTGCTTAATAGAAATATCAAAAGTTAAAGTCGACTTTTCAGTTATAGGAAACTGAATAGTATTGTTTAAAGTATCAATTGCAATTATCTTTTGTGTTTCAAAACCATCCATTTTCAAATTAGAATTAACAGACTGAGAAGGAATTTTAAATGAAGTAAGAAATTCATTTGTAATGGGTTTTGAAGTATATTCTAGTGTAAAATAATCAATAGCAGTAACACCCGGTCTGTATGGATGAGCAATCAAACTTGATAAACCAATTGTATTAACTCCATAAAATAATTTATCAGGTTGATAATTTACGCTAAAGGAATCAACATGCATTCTTGAAAATTCATGTACATCCAATGAATCATTATTTATGGAAAAAGATAGTTTATAATCAGGATATTTATTTTGAGCAACAGCATCGATTAAGGTGTCTCTTACAGCCCTGTAAAAAAGTTTAATTTGAACTTGGCTGTTATCTGCGGGATAATATCTGAAAAAAGTTTTGAATGTATTTATGTTATTCATTAATGAATCTTGCAACAACTCTTTCCAATACCAGCCTTCATTTTCTGTGTCGTAAGAATCATAAAGATATCTTCCAAAAGATCTGGTCAAGTCTCTTTCAGAATGAATATCAACTAAAATTGAGTTTAATTCATTGTTTGATGTAAGATTAGTATTTATTAGTGAATATCTTAATCCTTCAGAATCAATTGAATAAGTTAAGAAGAATGGTTCACTTATAGCATAATTATCCCAGTAAGTTGTGTCTCCTATTGCTCGTGAACCTAAAAATATAAGAGTATCAGAAATAGAAAAAACACCATCTTTATCAATTAAATAAAAAGGCACTTCTATTGCATTATGATATAGGTGGAAATATTTACTATCAAGACCTAACCACTGTGGTACTATATCAAAAATTTGTTTGAGAGAAATTACTGTAGGAGCATCAGAATCGGTTGAAATTTTAATATAATCTGCCTTAGAATCCATCCATCTAAGGTTTTCAGGTTCTTCTGCATATAGAAGAAATGAACTTGATACTAGAATTATAAAAATTCCAATCAGGGAGTTTATGAAGATTTTATTCACTTTTTGCATCAAATATAATTAATAAAAATATAAACTATTAAAAGTGTAAAAAATTACATAAACCAACATTATTTAGTTAATTAAATTATTTCCTTTTCATTACTGCAAGAACTTTTTCAATTATACCCTTTGGATTCAAATTAAAATAATTCAAAAGTTCATCAGGTTCACCACTTTCTCCGAATCTATCATTTACACCAAGGAATTCCATTGGAACCGGAGTATTTTTCACAATCACTTCAGCGACTGCAGAACCCAAACCTCCATGGATTTGATGTTCTTCGGCTGTAACGATAGCACCGCATTCTTTTGCAGCATTAGTTAGAGTAAACGAATCAATTGGTTTTATAGTATGCAAGTTGATTACTCTTGCATTAATCTTATAACTTTCTGACAATTCTTCTGCAGCTTCCAGTGCTGGCCAAACCATAAGACCACATGCTACTATTGCTACATCATTACCTTCACGGAGTACATTTGCTTTGCCAATTTCAAAAGAAGAATTTTCATCGGTAAAAGATGGAACAGCAGATCGCCCAAACCTAATAAAGGCTGGTCCAATCATTTCGCCAGCAGCAATCGTTGCCTTTTTTGTTTCATTATAATCAGCAGGTACAATCAAGGTCATATTAGGCAATGTTCTTAAAAAAGCAATTTCTTCCAAAGATTGATGAGTTGCACCGTCCGGCCCAACTGTGATTCCTGAATGACCACCACCTATCTTAACATTCACGTTGTTATAAGCAATTGATATTCTCAGCTGATCCGCATTTCGGAAAGCCGAAAAAGCGCTGTAACTTGCAAAAAAAGGTATTTTGCCTGATAAAGCTAATCCTGCAGCAATTGTAGTTGCATTTGCTTCTGCAATGCCGATTGAAAAGAATCTATCCGGAAATCTTTCCTTAAAATATGAAGTTAATACAGATCCGGTAATATCTCCACCCAAAACAACAATGTTTGAATTTCTTTCACCCAATTCAACCAGACCTTCTCCAAATCCTTTTCTTGTAGGAACTAAACCTTTATATATATATTTATTCATCATTTACACCTATAATTCTAATTCGTTTAATGCTTGAATTGTTTGATCTTTGTTAGGAGGATTACCATGCCATTCATATTTGTTTTCCATAAAAGAAACACCCTTACCCATATATGTTTTTGCAATTATACAGGTTGGTTTATCAGTATTTTTCAAATTTGCTTCATATTTAGAAAGAGCCATTTTTATATCATCAAAATTATGACCGTCTATTTCAATCACATCAAATCCAAATGCTTCAAATTTTTCTCTTAATGGGTAAATATTCATGACTTCAGAAACACGACCATCAATTTGACAATCATTATTATCAACTATCCAGCATAAATTGCTTAATTTGAAATTGGAGGAAGCCATTGCAGCTTCCCACACTGTTCCTTCTTCTAATTCTCCGTCACCAGTTATACAAATTACTTTTTGAGAAGTTTTATCTAAATATTTGTGACTCATTGCCATACCGATAGCAATAGAAATACCTTGTCCTAAAGAACCTGCCGAAGTTTCAATACCGGGTAAATTTGTATCTAAACCGGGATGCCCTTGTAGTCTTGTACCTAATTTTCTTAATGTCCCTAATTCCTCAACTTCAAAAAATCCTGCACGAGCAAGTGTGGAATACAATATTGGAGCAAGATGTCCGGCAGACAGAACAAATCTATCTCGACTTTTATCTTTCCAATTTTTCGAATTATATTTCAAAAAACCATTGAAATAAAGCACAGTCATTATTTCTGATAAATCCAAAGAACCCCCACTATGACCGGATTTTGCAAGATATAAACTTTTCACAACATCTGTTCTAAGTGTACGGGCAATATGCGATAATTCATGGTTTGTTTTGGGAGAATTTGTGAATGTATCTGGAGTAAATTTTATTACAAGACTCATTTTTTTGAAATTTTAGTACATTTAAATAAATACAAAATTAATAATATTTATTCATTTTACTGAAAATTGGGGATAACTTATAATAAAAAGCAATAATCATGCTATTGAATAGTTTTATTTATTAAATTTCTTTAAAATAAAATTAAATTTGATTGAAGGTGGATTATGGAACCAATCTCAAATAATATTTCAAAAGTAAATAAGAATTATTCAAACAAATCTCTTTTTAATAAAATTAGCAAAGTATTTAAATTAGCCGGTAAGGGTTTAATTGAAAAAGTCTTCCTTCTGTATTCTTTGCTTCGAGATGAAAATATTCCTGGTCATACAAAACTTACAATAATTTCGGGTTTATCATATTTCATTTTACCTTTTGATGCTATACCTGATTTTCTTATTGGCATTGGCTTCACAGATGATTTGACAGTATTGCTTGGGATTTTATATCTCTTAAATTCATCAATAACTGAGGAACATAAGAATAAAGCAACAGAGCTCACTTTAAAATATTTCGATTAAAATCCCGGGTCATTACCATCGAATTCTGTAGGAGCATAGTAATTATCTTCTTCAATTAGTGTAGATTTTGACTCATCAAATTCCGTCATTGGTTCATCATATGATGGATTTTCAAAGCGAGCATATTTCTTTAAGAAAGCTAATTTTATCGAACCTGTAGGACCATTTCTTTGTTTGCCAATAATGATTTCACCCATTCCTTCAGTTGGGAATTTTTGCTCTTTATCAAAAAATTTAATTTTATAATATTCTGGACGATTTACAAACATAACAACATCCGCATCTTGTTCTATGGAACCGGATTCTCTCAAATCAGATAATACTGGCCGCTTGTCAGGTCTGTTCTCTACTAATCTGTTTAACTGTGCTAAGGCAACAACAGGTACTTCTAATTCTTTTGCCATTTGTTTTAATGAGCGTGAAATCATTGAGATTTCTCTTTCTCTTGACTCAGATTTTGGAGAATTTATTAACTGCAAATAGTCAATTATAATGAGTTTTACACCATGGTCTGCTTTCAATCTTCTTGATTTAGCACGCAGTTCCATTATTGTCATGGATGCACTATCATCTACAAAAATTGGTAAATTTGAAAGAACTCCAATGCTATCAACAATTTGAGATTCCTCTGCATTGCTGATTGTTCCACGATTAATGCTACTTTGGTCCACTCGAGCTTCTGCACTTATTAATCTTATTACTAATTGATTAGCACTCATTTCAAGTGAAAAAAAGGCAACTGGTATATTATGGTAAGCAACGTTTCTTGCAATTGATAAAGCTAATGCGGTTTTTCCCATCGATGGACGTGCAGCTAAAATAAGTAAATCCGAATTATGCATTCCTCCCAAAAGATGGTCTAATTCACTATAACCAGTTGCGACACTTTGTGAAGATAAGTCCCCTTTCCTTAATGTTTGAATAATCGAATATGCATCTTTGGAAAGTTGTTTCATTGTAATATGAGATTTTTTCAATCTTTTCTCTGCAATTTCAAAAATTCTGGACTCTGCTTTATCAATTTCTTCAATTGCATCTGAAGACTCATCTCTTGCTTCGGTAATTATTTGTTCTGATGCTTCAATTAATGAACGTTTAATATGTTTTTCTATAATAATTTTTGCATAATCCTCGAAATTTGCGCTATTTGCTACATTTTTAGCTAAGTCAGAAATATAAATCAAACCACCTGCTTTTTCTAACAATCCTCTATTTTTCAAGTGTTCACTTACAGTTACAATATCAATACTTTGATTTTTTTCAAAAAGCTTTTGAATACTTTCAAAAATATGTTTATGACTGAAATTATAAAAAGCATCTGCTTCAAGCAATTCAATACCACGGGAAACATTTCTGTGTGATATTAAAATTGCTCCCAGAACAGCTTTTTCTGCTTCATTTGAATATGGCAGTGTATTTATTTTACCACTTGTAAGAAATTCGTATTCGTCCATTAATTTTTAAATTTTATTGATTAATAATAACAAAACTAATAGTTTGAGTTGATATAAATTCCACAAATTTTGCACTATTTTGTGTGGAATATTTATAACTATCAAAAAAATAGATAGGTTAACTTATTTAAATCATATACAGTCAGCTTTATTCCAAAATCAATATTGGAAATTATCTCTAAAAATATATCAAAATCATGATTATTGTTTAATAAACTTTTAATGATTTTTTCCTTTTCAAATTCATCGAAAAAATCAGAAATGATTATTAAATCTTTAATTATTCCTTCTTGTACAATCATTTGTATATTGATTTCGAAATTTAAAATTGTACCACTATTTATAAATTTATAATTTCCAATTCTACCAAAATTCCATGCCTTGCTATTATATTTTTTCTCCACTAATTTTGCAATTTCATTTAAATCATTACTTGTTAACATATATTCTTCTGAATCAGGGAATAAAAATTTAATATGGTTGAATATATTTTTTTTAAATTCTTCAATTGTTAATTCTTCTTTTAGAAAACTTGAAATGTTTGTTACGTGTGAAGGTACTGACCTCACGGCTTTGTCAAAATATTTGTCCTCTTTTACCTTTAGTGCATTTCTTAATGAGTCTAAATCAGAATTGAAAAGTAATGTTCCATGATGAAGTACTCTGTTTTTAAATGTGTGTTCTGCATTACCTGATATTTTCAAACTATTAATTTTCAAGTCATTTCTTCCTTCGAATCTTACGTCTAATTTCAAACTTTGCAGAACATCAACTATAGGTTGTGTATATTTTCTGAAATCTACGAGTTTTCCTTCAATACTATTTTGAATAAAAGTAAAATTCAAATTTCCTAAATCATGGTAGACTGCACCCCCTCCTGATATTCGTCTAATTACTGATATTCCCTTTCTGTGTATATACTCCAAATTAATTTCTCTGTAGGCATTTTGGTGCTTACCCAAAATAACGGAAGGTTCACTTCTCCAAAGCATAAAAATATCGTTCTTGAAATTGGAAAACAAATATTCTTCTAAAGCAATATTAAAAAATGAATTCGTTGAATTATTATTTAAAGTTATCATTAATATATTATCAGAAAAAATTTAGGTTCAATATTTATTTTTAAAATTATCAATAATTCTAAAATTAATACATAATTTTGTATAGATTGTTAATTAACATGAAAATTGTAATTTTGAATTAATTTAATGGAAAAAACAATGAAGAAACTAATTTTAATGATTGTTTTGCTTTTCGGAGTAAGTTTACAATTATTTTCGCAAACTTTCCAAAAAGTAAATACTCCTTACAAAAACGTACACGATATAAAATTTTTGGAAGGTGATCTTTTATTTGTTGCCGGAGATTCTGCACAGATTGATATTTATGAGTTTACTCCCGTTATTCCATATATGGGTTCAGGATTTTATTTATCTAATGATTATGGAATTAATTACGATGGACCATATTTAAGCGGGAAAACAATTTTCGATATAAATTTCAGCAAAAAGAATAAGAATAATTATTTCGCTACTGGATACGAATTCACTCGTGGAGGGATTTATACTTCAACTGATGGAGCCAAAAACTGGGACTTTCTGCCTTTACATGAAAATGTTGAGATTTATGATAAAATTGAGAGATTCGATAAAAATGGAACAGAAACTTTTTTAGTTACTTCTCCAAATTCGTCTGATGGTGTTTACGAAACCTCAGATGACTTTGAAACTTTCGAAGTAAATCCAATTTTCAATACACCGGTATATGATGTAAAATATTCGGACAAAATAAAATCTTTTTTCTATTCTACAGGGAATTCAACGTTAGGTCACGTTGTAAGAGCAGCAAATAATACTACATACAAAGATGATTCCGGTTTGGAAGGATTGAGAGTCCTTTGTGTACAACCTTCAACTTATAATCCTGCATTGGTGTATTGTGGTGCTGATTCAGTTACATTCCAAAAAGTTAGTATAGGCAAAG
>MHAC01000074.1 GCA_001804565.1 Ignavibacteria bacterium GWF2_33_9
ACTTGGTCCGACAAATGTGATATTGTGGTCAGCACAAATTTGAGCAAAAAACTGATTTTCTGCCAAAAAACCATAACCAGGATGAATCGCATCAGCATTTGTGACATTTGCTGCTGTAATTAAAGCGGGTATATTCAAGTAGCTTAATTTAGCAGGAGGAGGACCGATGCATATAGCTTCATCAGCAAATCTTACGTGCAAAGAGTATTTATCTGCTTCGGAATATACTGCAACTGTTTTAATTCCCAGTTCTTTTGCAGCACGAATTATTCTTAATGCAATTTCGCCACGATTTGCTATTAGTAATTTACGGAACATTTATACCTCTCAATTAATCAGATTTTACTAAGAATAGTGTCTGACCAAATTCTACAGGTTTTCCGTTTTCAACTAATATTTTTTCGATAGTACCATCAACTTCAGCTTCAATCTGATTCATTAATTTCATCGCTTCAATAATGCAAAGAGTTTTACCTTTGTTAATTCTTCCACCAACTTCCACAAATGGGTCAGCATCAGGTGAAGGTGAACGATAAAATGTTCCAACCATTGGAGATTTCACTTCCAATAAATCCGAAGGAATGGTTTCAACAGGTTTTTCGATATTAGGAGTAACTTGTACTGCAACTTGTGGAGCAGGAACCGGAGCAATATATTGTACTTCAGTTTGCGGCTGATGTAATTCTGCCGGAACTGATTGTCTGTAATTCATTTCACCAAAGTCTGTCATTGGTTTTCTGGAAAATTTGATCTTTGTACCTTCTTCTTCGATTACTAAATCATCGAGTGTACTATCATCAAAAACTTTAACCAATCTACGGAGGTAATTTAAGTCCATAAAATACTCCTCTATTTTAAAAAAATGAGGTGTCTGCCGGATTCGAACCGGCGTTCACGGTTTTGCAGACCGTTGCCTAACCACTTGGCTAAGACACCAATTTTGACGAATTACAAAATTACGATTTTTTTCCCAATTTACAATATTATACTTGCAATTTGTGTAAGATTTTTTCCATACTATTCAGCAAGTTTATCATAATAAATTTGCCTTTCTCCGTTATTTTTCGATAACATATGAAGTTTTGATATAATCTAACTTGGGATATTCAGTTTTTAGTAAATCTCGTAAATCTTCATTACTTTTTTCCAGTCTTTGGCGAATTGTATCACCATATTCTGTGCAGATACTCATCACCACATCCATTCCCGAACTAACCCACCCGAATACCGGAAAACCGTTAACACCCCCATAAGTTACTGTATCCAACCGGGAATTGTCATTAATGTTGATGAACAATTGTGTTCCTCGTGTATTAACTCCTGCACGAGCAAATGACAAAGTACCCTTCAGATTCCCCTTCTTAACCGGCTCGTCAATTAATATATTCTCGGACCATTTTGCATCCAAAACTGTATCCAATGTACCGAACTGAACAACAAAATTTGCAACTCCACGATAAAATGGAATGTCAGTAAAATATCCGCTTTTTACTAACTGGTAAAACCTATCCACTGCCAGTGGTGACAAATCCCTTTCAGTAGTGATAGTAAAGTCACCTTTCGTTGTTTGGAACATCACATCGAATTTTGCTGGTGCTTGAAGTGAATATATATCAACTTCTTGCTGAATAGTTTTGCAACTGAAAAGAAACCCGGAAAATACTAAAAGAAAAATGAGAAAATTATAAGATTTATTCATAATTAATTATAAATTTATTAAAGTACGAAAATACAAAAAAAACAATTAATAATATTGTGAAATGACAATTTACCCAAGAATATTAGCCGTAAATGTATAATAATAAAAAAAGCCCCAAAAGAGGGGCTATTCAAAATTAAATCTATAAGAAAACTATTCTTCGTCTTCTGATTGTTTCATATAATCGTTCATCAATTCCTGCTGCACATTTGGTGGAACTTGCTGATATTCTGCAAATTCTGAAGTAAATGTTCCACGAGCCTGAGTGATAGATTTCAATGATGAATAGTAATGGTCGAGTTCAGCCAAAGGCATTTTTGCTTTTACTATCTGAACTTTACCTTCAACGTCAATACCTAAAATCACACCACGGCGAGTTGGTAAATCACTCATAATATCGCCAACATAAGTTTCAGGTACTATAATATTTACATCATAAATAGGTTCAAGGATTTTAGGGCCTGCTTCAACAAATGCTTGTTTGAATGCATTACGTCCTGCCATTTTGAAAGCAGCTTCGTTTGAATCAACCGGGTGCATTTTTCCGTCATATACATAAACACGGATATCACGTACAAAAGAACCTGTGAGGGGACCGAATTCCATTTTTTCCATAACTCCTTTCAGAATTGCCGGCATAAAACGTGCATCAATCACACCGCCTACAATACAGCTCACGTATTCCAAATTACCACCCCAATTCAATTTATGAAGGTCACGTCCACGAACAGTAACATCACCCGGAGCCGGTGAATCCTCCACGAATGGTTCAATAATCATGTGCACTTCAGCAAACTGGCCTGCACCACCGGATTGTTTTTTATGACGATAGCTTGCACGAGCCGGTTTTGTAATTGTTTCACGATAAGGCACACGTGGATTAATAAATTCAATCTCAACTTTGAATCTGTTGGAAAGTCTCCATTTAATCAATTGTAATTGTTGGTCGCCTTGAGCAAAAAGCAACATTTGGCGTAATTCCTGTGAGTGTTCCACAATAATAGAAGCATCTTCCAAAGCGATTGTGTGCAAACTTGTACCAACTTTTTCTTCTTCTCCTTTTGTTTTAGGAACAACAGCAATGCGGATTTTTTGACGAGGATATTTAATAATAGGATATTCGATATCAAATAATTTATCGTGGTATGTATCGCTAATATGAGTATTTTTCAGTTTGACAGTTGCACCAAGGTCACCAGCTTGAAGTGTTGGCAATTCTTCACGGTTTTTACCTCTTATTGAGTAAACTTGCCCAAATCTTTCAGCTGAACCTTTTTTATGATTTACTAATTCATGTCCGGAACCAATTGAACCTGTCATTACCTTGAAGTAAGACAAATCCCCCAATTTAGGATCGGAATATAGTTTATAAATAAACAAAGATGTCTGTTCTTTGGAATCAAAGGCAATTTCTCTATCATCAGTAGTTTTGGACATAAAGTCTTTAGCTGACGGGAAATAATCCACAACAAAATCAAGATAACTGTTAATACCTATGCTTTGTCTGCCGGAGATAGCAAATACAGGATAAATGTCGCAATTTTTGAAAGCAATTTTGAATGCAGAAATTATATCTTCATTCGATAAATCACCTTCTTCGAAATATTTATTCATCAAATCTTCATTGGTTTCAGCGATTGCTTCGACCAATTGATTTCTAAATTCAGAGGCTTCTGCTTCCGCACTTGCAGGAATGTCTTCTACAGTATATTTCCCGTTAGCTGCAAAAGTAAAAGCTTTCATATTAACCAGATCAATAACCTGATTGAAAGCCGCTCCTGTTGAAACCGGTACTATAAATGGAGCAACTTTTGTTCCAAAAGAATCTTTCAAATTGTTATACAATTCACTAAAATCTATATTTTCAGCATCCAGTTTATTCACTGCAATTGCTATAGGTTTATTCAAGTTCCTTGAATTATTAACAGCGATATCAGTTCCGAATTCAACTCCGTTAGAAGCATTCACAACAACAGTTGCGAAATCTGCAACAGTTAAAGCATTAATGCTTTCACCAACAAAATCATCTAAACCAGGTGCATCTAGAATATTTATTTTGGTGTTTTTCCATTCCAAAAATACAGGAGAAGTATAAATTGAATAACCTTTTTCGTGTTCAATTTCGATAAAATCAGAAACAGTATTATTATCTTCTACTGTACCTTTACGATTGATTACGCCTGATTGATGTAGGATAGATTCCGTAAAAGTTGTTTTTCCGGAACCGGTATTCCCAATGAAGGCGATATTCCTTATGTCTTGTGCTTCATAAACTTTCATAAAAATTACCTCAAATTAAATTTTATTTTCTTTTTTTATTTTGTCAAAATACAGATTTGTAAATTACTAAAAATTAAAGAAATAGTCTTAATTTTTTTAGGAAATTTTTATTTTTTATTAAATTTAATTAATCTTCAACATCACCAAAAAGAGTGGCTGAATTTGCACGAGTGATTTTTACAATCACTTTGTCACCAACTAGTGCATTGCGTTTTGTATTGTCGAATATGACAACTTTATTATGAAGTGTGCGACCCATCCATTCAGTTTTTTTCTTTTTGGAAGGACCTTCTGTGAGTACTTCGTATGATTTCCCGATTTCTTTCTCATTTTTCTGTCTTGCAATTTTATTCTGCAAGTCAATAATTTCATTAAGTCTGCGAATTTTTATTTCTTCGGGAATATCATCTTCCATTTTGAAGGCTTTGGTGCCTTCTCTCGGGGAATATTTAAACATAAATGCACCATCAAAACCTACTTCTTCCATCAAAGAAAGCGTTGCCTGATGGTCTTCTTCTGTTTCTGTAGGAAATCCGGCAATTATATCGGTCGAAAGGGCAAAATCAACCAATTTCTCTTTAATTTTGCAAATTCTTTCCAGGTAATGAGTTCGATTATAATTTCGGTTCATTTCATTCAAAATTCTGTCTGAACCGGATTGGAATGGTAAATGTATGTAATTGCATATATTGTCAAATTCACTCATAGCCTGTATTAAATCATCACTCATGTCGAGTGGATGGGAGGTGACATAACGAATCCTCATATCCGGGAAAATTTCAGCCACTTTGCGAAGCAAATTCGGAAAATCTGTACGAGTTTCTTCATCCAAGTAACTATTCACGTTTTGACCAAGGAGAGTCACTTCTTTAAATCCACCATCGTTCAAGCTTTGCACTTCGGAAATAATTGATTCTAAGGAACGGGAACGCTCTCTGCCACGTGTATAAGGCACAACACAATATGTACAAAAATGATTGCATCCTCTCATGATTGCAATCCAAGCAGAAATCCCTTTTGTACGAAGTGGTTCAATATCTTCATAAGTTTCCACTCTGCTGAGTCGTACTGCTATGCCCACTTCTCCTGCTAAAGAATTATCAAGTATTTCAGTTGCTCTTCTGTATTCATCCGGACCTATAACGACTTTTACAAGATCAGATTTATTAAATACTTCTTGACGAAGTCTTTCTGCCATACATCCCGCAAGTCCTACAATAAGATTCTTATTTGATTTTTTGTAACTTTTGAGATGCATTAATCTATTGTAAATTGTGGTTTCAGCATTTTCTCGTACACTGCAAGTATTCAGGAGTATAAAATCTGAACCCTCCGGTTCTTCAGTAATTTCGTACTTGCCTGATTTTGTTAAAACACCACCGAGAATTTCTGTATCGTAAAAATTCATTTGGCAGCCATAAGTTTCTATATAGACTTTCTTTTTATTCATCATTTAAATATTAAAAATAAACTTCAGATAAGAAGTAATTTAATGGGTAAATTTGTAAAATTAAAGCACGGTATATATTGGTCTTTCATTAGTTAATGAGCTTTGAACTAGTTTTATTTCAAAGCCTTTTGTATAGCTAAAGTTATACTTCTGATTATTCTCAATAAATTCATTAAAGCCATCATAAGTTTCTTTGATCCTAATTAAGGTCATATGAGGTTTGAAATTGCGCAAATCAAAATTAATTTCGTGCTTTTTCAGAATAGTCTTCATATCATTATGCAATTTGAAGAGTTTCTTGCTTGGATTAAAAATTTGCGAAACTAGTACTTTAGGATTATCCGAAGATGGAGTTAATCTTAAAGAATGAACATTTATTTTATCATCATATTTTGTTAAAAATGGAGAAAGGTCATTTCTAAGTTCTTCTACTTTTTCCTCACTTACATTTCCCATAAAGTGATAAGTGAAGTGTAAATTTTCATTTTCAACCCATTTACCTTTAACAAACGGCTTAGCCATCTCTTTAAATGTATTATAGTTTAGGGAACACAATCTATTATTTAAGAATGTAGCAATAAATAATCTCATAAACTTTTATTGTTATTTTGCACAATAGACGATTGATATAAAATTAATATTGACTACTTATAAATTTTCAAAAAAATTAAGTAAGTTTATCACTTAATACCCTTTGATTTCCACACCACCGAAAACAGTAGTTCCAATGAGAACCAATTCGTTCATTGAATCAAATGCTGCAGAATGGTGCCTTTTATCTTCCACGCCGCCAAAGATAGCTGTTGCTTTAGAAGTAATTTTCCAATTTGCAGGAACAACGATTTCTACACCGCCAAATATTGCAGTAATATCCAGGTATGTAATGCCGGAAGCTAGTGCAGACTTGGACAAATCCAAATGATATCCTCCAAAAATGGCTGTAACTTCACCACCTTTAAATATTGGATCAGTATATACAATTTCTCCGCCACTGAATATTGCCGTCAAATCTAATTGGTCGGAAGTATTCAAGTTCGCCTGACGAAATATCGTGTTTTTTTTCTTTTTCTTCAAGAGCAGACTCAATCCTAAAAGAATAATAAGAATGGGGAAAATATGTTTTAAAAAGTGAATATTGTAAGAAGTAAATTCTGGAAGCAAGAAAACACCGCCAACAATAATCAATATTATTCCTGAAGTTTTGGTATTTCTACCGAAAAGAAAAATAACACCAAGGGCTATCAATAGCATCTGCCAACTAATTATTATTCCCCAATAACAGGACGGGATAATACCAAGATTCAAGCCCAGCAGACCGAGCCCAAAAAGTATCAATAAAGCACCAAATACAATCTTAGTACCACTAATTGGTTTATGAAAATTATCACTCATAATTTTATCCTCAATATTTAATTATTTTTACGAATTTGCCTTTAATTTGTTTCACTTTCTTCATCTTCTGTCAATGTATCTAAAGCAAATCCTTCTAGTTCAGGCATAGCATTTCCGGCAATCCCTGTAAATGTGCTATGTAATTGAATAGTATTAGTAATCACTCTGGAAATATGTACTTCTCTTTCTTTCCATATTTTTTCAAAGGCTCTTTTTTCCTTTTGTAACTGATTTTGCATAGAAGTGAAAGCATCGAGAATGTTTTGAATTCGCATTTTAAAATCACTCCCTGTAAGATAATTATAGAGCTGCACCATTTTATCACCGCTATTTTTCTGCGATTCTATCACTTCAAATTCCTTTATAATCATATCTCTCAAGATAAATGAAATTTGCTGATAATCATTTATTCCGCATACCCACACTCCATTTCTTTCGCCAAAGGAATTCATTCCTGCGGGAAAAACTCTTGTCACTAATATAGCAAAAGCAGATTTTGATTTGGTTTGGTCGTCTTTCAATTTCCTAATCCAATCCTCACTCCAATTTATCGCTTTTTTACTTTCGTATATAATACTTCCGCAATTTGCATTGAATTGATTTTTCACATGTTGAATAACATCTGCTCCATTATATCCGGTTGGCACAGGCGTAATATCGTCAAATGGATAAAGCAGTTTAAGTGTATTTTCGAGAATAATTTCTTGCGCTTCCCCTTGTAACTGCATTGAACCCTGCTCTGCCTTTTTTCTCATTTCCTCAGCCAATTTCTTTTGCTGGTCGAGTTGCAAATCCTTTTTTTGTAATTCTTGTTTATAATCAGCTTCCTTTTCTTTCAGCATTTCATTGAACTGATTTTTGAGCATTTCCATATTTTGCTGCGATAGGCTTTGAGCATCTTTTTCAATTTTATTTTTTTGCTCCAAAAGTTTCCTTTCAATTTCAAGATTTACTTCGGACATTTTTGAGTTCAATTCATTTTCCTTCCTTAATAACTCAATTTCTTTGGATTTTAATAGCTTGTTTTCTTCATTTTTCTTTTCCAAAGATTCACTCAAAGATTTCATTTCCAATTCCATTTCGTCTTTAAGAGATTTACTCAATTCATCTTTCAATCTAAATTTTTCTTTTTGCAGTCTTTCATTGAATAAATCATTTTCCTTTTGCTTTAATTCTTCAAATCTCACTTTCTCTTGTTCGAGTGCTTCTTTCTGCGAGAGTAGAATTGCTATTTGCTGCTTTTGTTGTTTTTCGAAAGAAGATTTTATTTTTTCTTCTGCTTGTTTATAAATTACATTTTCTACATTAATTTCAGCACTGCAATTAGGACACTTAATGATATTGATATTTTCAGGCATAATTTTTGAAGTCTATTTATTAATAAATACAAATTATGAATAATTTGTTAAATATTATTTATTTTTGTGTATTACATTGCAATCTAATTTTTTTTTCATAATTTAATAAATTGTGAATTTTTAGGAGAGACAAAAAGAGAATTTATGCAGAGAAAATACTTAAATATTATATTGATATTTATCTTGTATTTAATACCATGCATGAATTTATATTCAAAAGTTGAGGAATATGAATTAAAAGCAGCTTTTTTCGAACGATTTGCCAGATTTATAGATTGGCCGGATTCTAATGCATTCAATAAACAAGAGTATTTTACAATTCAAGTTGTTGGAGATAATCCTTTTGGTAATAAATTAGAACATATTTATAAACATCAACTTATTAAAAACAAAAAAGTTAAGATTATATATGCCGTCAATGTAGATAATATCAAAGATTGCAATATCCTGTTCATAAGCCATTCAGTTATTACCAAAATCCCCCAAATTTTTGACAAAATTAAATCTCAAGACATTTTACTGGTGGGAGATTCCAAAGGAATTTGTGAATTAGGAGTTCATATTAATTTCTATCTATACAAATCTCAACTAAAATTTCAGATAAATCCAAAAGAACTGAAAAAGGATAAATTCCAAGTTAGTCATTTACTATTGTATAACTCCACAATAGTAAATACAAAAGGAGGAGCAGATGAATAAGATTATCGGCACTTCGATTTCGACAAAACTAAAATTTATGATTGTTTCAATTACTTTTGTCACCCTCTTTATTGCTTCTACAATAATTGTAATAATCGAATATAAAAATTTGGAAAGTGAATTAATTGCCAATGCTGAGCTTAATGCTAATGTAATTGGACAATATACTGTTAATCCATTGCTATTTGAAGATAAACTGGGTTGCGATGACATTCTTGAAAAGGCTTCTGTAATTAATAATATTGTTGACATTACTATTTACGATACCACCGGAACTGTATTTAGTACATATTCAAGCGGAAGAATGCTAAAACCGGAACAAGAATACAAAACACCAGTTCTTGATAAAAAAATTTACAAGATAAACGGTATTTTAAATATTATTGAAACAATTAAATATGAAGGAGATAAATATGGATTTATTCATCTCAGAGCAACATATAGTGAAATTAATGAAAAAATCAAGAATTATATTTGGGCAGTTACGGCAATTCTATTATTTGTAATTATTTTTACATTTATTTTAGCTAGTTCCTTTCAAAAAATAATTTCCAAACCAATTCTGAACCTTGCTAAAATTTCAAATGAAATATCCATTACAGGCAATTATAACCATAATTTGGAAATTACTTCAAAAGATGAATTGGGAATATTATACCGTGAATTTAGGAATATGATTACAGAGATTAAGCAAAGAACATTTGAAAAAGATCAGAAAGAACAGCAAATTCTAAAGTTAAATGAAGAACTGGAAGGAAAAGTTCAACAAAGAACACTAGAATTAAGAAATGCACAAGAGAGAACTCAGGAGTTATTAACAATTTCTAATGATTTACTATTAAATATTTTGCCCGAATCTATTGCTACACGATTGAAACAAGGTGAGAAAAAAATCGCTGACTTTTATGAAGATGCAACTGTTGTTTTTATTGATATTGTTGATTTTACAAAAAAAGCTGCAATTAGTGATCCTAATGAAGTTGTGGACTTACTTAATACTCTTTACACTAAACTTGATAATTTGGCCCATAAACATGGATTGGAAAAAATCAAAACAATCGGTGATTGTTATATGGCTGCTGCAGGAGTACCTGTAAGAAATGCTAATAATGCAGCAATGGCAGCAAATTTTGCTGTTGATGCTATGAATGAAATTGGGAATTATCCCACTAGTGATGGTACTAATATTCAATTCCGTTGTGGAATTGATGGTGGTCCTGTTATTGCCGGAATCATTGGTGAAAAGAAATTTATTTATGATTTATGGGGCGCTACAGTAAATACAGCAGCTCGTATGGAAAAAAGTGGTTTGGCCGGAAAAATTCAATGTTCCGACAAATTCAAGGAAAAAGTTGAAAAAATAAGTAATGAAAATTTCAATTTTATTGAAAGAGGTGAAATTAATATTAAAGGTATTGGCAAAATGCAGACCTATTATTTAGACAAGAATCCTTAACAAAAAAAGAATCTTTAAAAAAGCTGAATGAATACTTGGAGATAATAAATGATTGGCTTTTATGAGCAATTCACATTAAATGGTATGATGGGACATATTTATAACCTCATTTATATCATTGGTTTTTTGATAAAAAATATGATTTGGCTTCGTATTGTAATGATTTTCGGGGCACTTTTTGAAATTATTTTTTTCCTATTAGTTGGTTCGGAAGACTTGATTATAGTAATTTTTTACTGTACAATTTGGATTTTAGTAAATGTAATCCAGCTTTATATTTTGATTAAAGATAGGTTGAGTTTGCATTTCAATGAAAATGAATTGTTAATTTACAATTTATCATTTTACTCTCTGTCAAAGGTAAATTTCAGGAAATTATTAAATATATCCAAGTTAGTAAACTATAAGGAAAATACAGTTGTCATTGAGGAAGGAATTGAATCAAATCAGTTAATATTCATTTCAAAAGGAGTTGCAGTTGTCGATATGAACGGACAAACTACTGCATTTATCAGCGCAGGTAATTTCATCGGAGAAATGAGTTTTATTTCTCATGAGTTAACATCTGCTAAAGTTACTACTTTAACTCCTGTTGAATTGTTAGTATGGGATAGAGATGGTTTAGCACATTTATTTACCAAGCATCCCGAAATAGAAGAAGGACTTAAGACAGTTTTCAATCATGACTTAGTGAAAAAATTATCTAAAATGAAGGTCAAAAAACTCGATTTGAACCAAGAATTTTCGTAATTTTGTAAGATATTATCTAGAAAAATGAAAATACTCATAATTTCAAACAAGAATCCTTTTAGTGGAAAAGATGGTGGATCACTCGCTATACTCAATGTTTTAGAGGGGTATCACAAACTTGGTTACGATATTACTTTTCTGATGATGAATCCATCTTTACATTATTATAATTTGGATAATTATAAGGATTTAATAGACTTGCTTGGCATAAAAATTAAGGAATTCCGAATAGAAACGAAACCTAATCCTTTCAAAGCACTTTCCAATCTCTTTTTTTCGGACTTACCTTATAACCTCGAACGATTTTACGATGACAAATTTAATGAACTTCTTATTAAAACTGTAAAAGAAGAAAGTTTTGATTTTATTCAACTTGAAGGAAGTTATCTTGGACTTTACATTGATACATTACGAGAATATACCGAAAATTCTAAAATAATTTTACGTGCTCATAATGTTGAATATGAAATATGGGAAAGAAATTCCAAGATAAAAAACTCATTTTACAAAAAATATTATTTTGAAATATTGGCAAAGAGGTTGAAGAAATGGGAAGAAGAATCATTTGATAAATATGATGCGATAGTTCCGATTTCTTCACGTGATGAATATAAAATTCGATCAATTTGTCCTGATATTAATTATCACACTTTACCCTTTACAATTGACTTAGCTCGATATCCTCATCAAGATATACGGTTGGAAGATCTTTCATTAGCCTATTTGGGTGCCTTGGACTGGATTCCAAATCAAGAGGGATTACTGTGGTTTTTGGAAAATGTATGGCAAAGAATTGAATCATACTATGAAGGTTTGAATTTCTACATTGCCGGCAGAAATGCTCCTGAATGGTTGGAAAAGAAGATAAACCAGTATAGAGTTAAATATTTAGGAGAAATCGAAGATGCCAAGACGTATATCCTCGAACATCCAATTTTTGTTGTGCCATTGATGAGTGGCAGTGGTATGAGAATCAAAATCATTGAGCAAATGGCTCTTGGTCGGGTAGTGCTTGCAACTCCGATAGCAGCTGAAGGAATTGAAATTGTACATACTGAGAATGGCTTGATTTGTTCAGATTCAGATGATTTTATCGAAAGTATTGATTTTATGTTTCGCAATCCTGATGGAATAAGGAATATCTCGGTTAATGCAAGAGAAACAGTTGAAAGTCTTTATGATTCTGAAGAAGCATTTGCTAG
>MHAC01000075.1:0-4979 GCA_001804565.1 Ignavibacteria bacterium GWF2_33_9
CTCGGAAATATGATTGTAGATATCGGGGGCGGTACTTCCGAAATCGCTGTTATTTCTCTTGCAGGTATTGTTGCCGATTTGTCCCTGAGAATTGCCGGAAATGCTTTAAACAGCAACATTTTGCATTACTTCAGACGCAAACATAATTTGTTGATTGGCGAAAGAACTGCTGAAATCATCAAACACCAGGCTGGTTCTGCTGCTCCTTTGGATGAGGAACTGGAAATTGAAGTTCGTGGTCGTGATCTGGTGACCGGTACTCCGAAAATGATTGTTGTATCTTCTGTAGATGTTCGCTCTGCATTGAATGAACCTCTTTCGGAAATAGTGAACGGAATTTTGAGATTATTGGAACAAACTCCTCCTGAACTTGCAGCTGATATTTTGGAAAGAGGTATATTTCTTTCCGGAGGTGGTGCATTACTTAAGGAATTGGATACTCTCATATCCAAAACAACAGGAATGGCTGTATATATAGCAGAAGATCCATTACAAGCTGTTGCAAGAGGAACCGGCAAGGTTCTTGAAAATCTTGCTTACTATTCACCTGTGTTAATAAAGAATTCGAGATATTAATGAACAGATTCCACTCTGTTTATTTTGGTGATGTTTTTTCGGGAGTATTTTTATTTATAATCTTGATTGCATTCTTTGCACTTTCTGCAAAAGCAGAAGTTATTATCACAGATTCAAAAATGACATTTGATGAAGCCATTAATGGGACGAAAGCTCCAAAGAAAATCATAGAGAATTTACGATTAATTGATGTTCAATATTACTCCTTTGATTATAAATTACATCAGGGGCAATTAGTAATCCATAAAGATTTGGTCGAAGATGTTTACAAAATCTTTGAGTTGATGAGAAAAGAAAAATTCCCGATTGCAAAATGCATCCCAATTGTAAAATATAATTGGTCGGACAATGCGTCCATGGAGGACAATAATACTTCCGGATTCAATTACAGGAAAGTTGCAAATTCGAACAAACTTTCTAATCATTCCTATGGATTTGCTGTTGACTTCAACCCTTTTCAGAATCCTGCAGTATATTTAGACGGGAAAATATCCCCTAAAGGAAGCAAATATGAAATTAATGATCCCGGAACTATTACTTCCGATTGTTTCATTACTCTTGAATTGAAAAAATTGGGATGGACCTGGGGCGGTGACTGGAACTCATTGAAAGATTATCAGCATTTCCAAAAAATTGTTGAATAATTATTCATCTTTTTTTAAAACAATTTCATCTTGTTCTGTCAGAAGCGGTTTTTCGGCTTCCTCCTGCAAATACTCTCTGATAGCAGGTTTTATGTAATTTGCATTATCCAGTAATTGATTAATTGCATAAGCTAATGTTCTGTTATGCGATTCAATTGTACTAAATTTATTAAGAATTATGATTTTCTCGTCTTTCAGCACACAATTATTGCTGCGAAAATTCCCTGTATCCTTGCGAACTGCATAACCGTTTGATTTTGCAATTTCAATTAGTTCCTCAAAAAGCTGTTTGGGTCTCATGATGAATTAATAAGCAATAACTGCTCTTTCTGCTTCTTCCAAGGTCTTGTAAATATTGAGTTTACTTGTTAATTTTGTAAGTACAAATATATTTTGCATAAAATCAGGAACATTGCAAATTGCGAACATACCACCTTTTTCGCTAAAATTAGTATCTTCTTTCACCAAAATACCAATAGCAATTGAGCTAAAATAAGTAACTCCTGAAAAGTCAATAATTATTCGATTATTCTCAGTTTTGACTTTGAGTTCAAGTTCATTTTTCAAATTGTCAGTTTCTTCTTCGCCTACGAATTTTCCGGATAATCTGTAAATTGTGTACAGATCTTTCTCTTCAACTGAAATACCACTATTTTTTAACATAATTTTACCTAATTACAAAAAAAGGATTTAAAATTCGAAATTATAAACGTTCAAATTTAATAAAAATTTGTGTCTGTAATCAGAAACTTAGATTTTTTCATCCTTTGGGAGTTCAATCACAAAAGTTGTTCCCTTACCAAGTGCAGAATCTTTAACCCAGATTTTCCCTTTATGATAATCTTCAACAATTTTCTTAGTAAGACTCAGTCCAAGACCCCAACCACGTTTTTTAGTTGTAAATCCCGGAGAGAAAACATGACGGCGTACTGATTTGGTCATACCTTTACCTGTATCTCGAATGTAAATCCTTATTGACTTACCCCTGTCGAATATTGTAATGAATATTGTTCCATGTTTCTCTTCGATTGCTTCTGCAGCATTTTTGAACAAATTTTCGAATACCCAGGAAAACAAATCCACATTAAGTTTACAAAAATAATCCTTATTAATTTCACGCACAATCTGAATTTTCCTGCCTAAATGAGGTAAACGCTTTTCGAAATAACCGCTGATATGTTCTATTAGTTCACGAATATTTGTAGTTGTCAAATCTGCCTGAGAGCCAATTTTGGAAAATCTTGTTGCAACCACATTCAGCCTAGCAATATCATTACTCATTTCACTGATTATTTCCTGATTGTAATCATCTTCATGCCTTAATTTCAGGATTTCCAGCCATGCGAGTAAACTTGAGAGTGGTGTGCCTAATTGATGAGCAGCTTCTTTTGCCATCCCAACCCAAACCTTAGAAGCTTCGTGCCTGCGGCTTGCACTAAATGCAATATATCCAATTCCTACAAATGTTAGGAACACTACAAATGCAAGATAAGGCAGGGACCTGAATTTATCAACCAGTGCAGAATGATAGAAATAATACTTCTGCAAAACTTTATCGTTATTATCTACCAATATAATTGGAGCATAGCTGGTTTTCATCTTTTGTACATATTCAATGTACACTTCCCTTTTTTGGGAATAACTAAGAGTTGAATCTGTATCGATATTTAATGAGTATATTTCAAATGGTTCAAGCGGAACATCATTGCTATCTGTAATTATTATTGGGAAATTGATTTGGGGAATAATCTGTTCTTCAAAAAAGCTAATATCTTCGAAATTAGAACTTGGATCTGAATAATGTTCGTAAATTACTGTATAGAATTTAAGTAGGGCTTTTTCTCTTCCTACAATTTTATCAACTAGTGTGTTTGTATATATTATGGAAGAAGCAATAAATGCTAAAGAGAACAAAAATAAGAGAACTTTCACATACCATTTGGATAGTGGTGATATATTAAATTTTGTAATCTTCTTTATATTATATTTCTTTAGAATACTCAATTATCTATCCCTTTGTTTTTACTGGATAATAAAGAGATAATTATTGATAGTGTAAGAACTGATAAGATAACGAGCAACGAAACCTGTGTTGAAATTACAAATTGAGGACCAAGTAGGTCAGGAAGAACCATTTTTGCACCAACAAATGCTAAAATTAATGCCACACCATATTTCAAAAACTTGAATAAATCCATAATACCTGCCAAAGCAAAATACAATGCACGAAGTCCAAGTATTGCAAATATGTTCGAAGTAATGGCAATGAAGGTATCATTTGTAATGGCAAGAACTGCCGGAATTGAATCCACTGCAAACATTATATCAGACGTTTCGATAAGCACTAAAGTAAGGAAGGCAGGTGTAATGAATCGTCCCTGATTATTCTTTATGAAGAAAAGTGGCCCTTTGTAATCCGGCATTAGTTTGAACCTTTTCTGCATAAATTTAAGAATTCTATTATTTTCGACATCCATCGGCTTATCTTCTGTAAAGGCAATTTTATAAGCTGCATAAAATAGAAGAATTCCGAAAACAAAGATAATTGGGTGGAAATAATGCAAGAGTGCCATTCCTGCCAAAATGAAAATCACCCTAAAAACTACTGCAGATAATATCCCCCACTTCAAAATGTGTGGTTGATTTTCCTCGGGCATCTGCATTACATTAAATATCATAATGAAAACAAACAAATTGTCCACCGAGAGCGACTTTTCAACAATATACGCACTCAAAAACTGAACAGCCATATCGTGCCCGTCTTCGAAAAACATATAAATTATCAAATTGAAGATTAGTGCAACCATAATCCACACGCCTGTCCAGATTATGCTTTTCTTGAAAGACATTTTTCCGTGACGATGCTCCGTAGCATATAAATCAATGAATAACATAATTGATATTACTACCGAAAATATTATCCAAAAAACAAAGTGATTATAATCCATGAGTTTTCAGTTAATTCTGTGAATGAAAAAGCTAATTGACGCTTAGGAAATTGTTACATTTTATAAAAGTTTTAAACTCGCCTTCGGAATCCATGCCCGACAACTTCGTGAACCATCGTGATAACCATAAAGGAATTTGGGTCGATTGACTTCACCAAATTCGTTAATTTACCTATTTCTTTCATTGTGATAACAGTGTAAATTATCTCGGCATCTATGTTTCTATAAAGCCCCCTGCTTTTAATAGCAGTAGCACCTCTGTTCATTTTCTGGAGTATTTGTTCGGCAATTTCATCTTTTTTATCCGAAAAAATTAAAGCTGCTCGAACATAGTCAAATCCATCAATCACCATATCAATGATTTTACTGGAAAAGAATACAAGGAAAAATGCATAAAGCAATAAGACGATTAAAGGTTTATCGTCTGTCAAGCCTTTCATACCTAATACAGTACCAGCAATGAAAATTACTGCAAAATCAATCAAGATAATCGCATTTCCGGTTTTTATTCCGAACTTCTTGTTCATAATTGCAGCTAGAATATCCGAACCACCAGTAGTTGCACGGAATTTGAAAATCAGACCCAATCCCACTCCCACTAGTACTGCACCAATTAATACAAAAAAGAAAAAGTCATTTTCGAATAAATAACGAATTGACTCACTGTCCTGCAATCTTACCATACCAAAGCCGGGCAAATCTCCTCTGAAAAAATCAGTAAAAACTGAAGATACTGTAAACCCATAAAACGTTCGTATACCGAACTCTTTGCCTAGTTCTTTGATACCCCAAAAGAAAAGTGGAATATTGA
>MHAC01000075.1:4995-11531 GCA_001804565.1 Ignavibacteria bacterium GWF2_33_9
ACCAACTCCGATTGTACCGTTTGTCAAATAGTAAACTGCCATGGAAAGTCCGCTTGCACCTCCGGGAACTACTTTTGCATCTACGAGAAATACTCCTATCCCTATTGCCATCATCAAACATCCAATAGTGACAATCGTATAGTCAATTAATGCATCTTTTTTCATCTGTTTTGTGAGGACTTCTACCATACTTTAACTTATTGCTTAATAAAAAGATTACAAAATTAAATAAATTCAAATAAATAATCATTTTTTATTTTCGATTTGAATAAAGTATATTCAATATTCACAATAAAATAAAACTTCAAATAAAGTGTTATAAGTTTTTTTACAAATTTTTTTAAAGGGAAATATGAAAAAATTCATTACTCTTATTTTAATTGTGTTTGCTGTCACAATTAATTCAAATGCTCAGGAATTAGATAGCTTCACTGCAAAGGATGCTTACAATTACCTGAATTCAATTGGTGCTTTGACAGATATGAATTTAGTAATGACCATGTCAATGGAAATGCCAAATCAAGGTGTTGATTACTTTACTGTTGATTTTACATCAGGCAAATCTACTAATTGGACATTTACTTGCGTTTCAACAGATCCGAATAATAAAAAGGTATATTCAGCAACAGTGCTAAAAATGGCAGGTACATTTGTAGCTATGGGAGATAGTACAGACGACGAGTTGGGGGAAACAAGATACCTTAATGAAATAAATTGGGTGGATTCTGATGTTATTGGAGTGAAAGTTGCTGCCAACACTTCTTTAATGACATTTTTGAATAATAATTCTGCTAATGTGTACTTCAAATACTTCATTCTGGCATATTCAAACGAAGAACCCGCTATCGATACTTTCACATGGCTCCCAATTATGGTTACTAATAGCAATACAACCGCAGCATGTATGTACAATGCAGTAACAGGACAAAACATTACTTGCGAAATTGACGGTGTGGTTAATGTAGAAGAAATTCAAAAATCCATAGTTCGCAATTTCCCAAATCCTACAACAGGATTGATGAATTTCAATACTGAACTAACAGGAAATGCTCAAATCAGGATTTTCGATTTATCTGGAATTGAGGTTTCTTCATTTTCTCAGGAAATAAATAGAGATTTCCAGTTAAATTTAAGCAATTTAAGTAATGGTTTTTACAATATTGTAATTACTACAGAATCAGGTTCATTCAGCAAAAAAGTGATTATTGCAAAATAATCAGTAAAAAAAGAATTTTATCTATATAGTGGATTACTTCTCTTTTCGAGTTTGAGGTCTTTCAATTGAGAGGCTTTAATACCGAATCGCAGGTAGAATCCACTATTATATTTTGATGGGGACCATGTGAAAAGTAATTCCCAGCAATGCATATCCTTTGATACTGTAAAATATGGTGTGATCAATTCATTATTTATTGCATCATACTGAGTTGTAGCCTGTATTTTCCAAGTACTTGTAAGGCTGAATTGCAAACCTGCATTCACATTCAAAGACCTTGAAATTTGATTTACATAAGGTTGTGAATAGTTGAAAGTAACTCCCAAATTTAGGCTCCAGGGGACATTCAAAGGCATATAACCATAAGTATTGTCTCCATAATAATCATAAAATTCATCTTCATAATTCACTCTTTCGGAAAATCTTTCTCCCGGAGCAATAGAATCATTTTTCCTTTTTACATCCTTACCAAACGAACTACTGCCCTGCAAACCTTGTGAACTAAAAGAAGTTGAAAAACTAAAGTTAACATTAGTAAGTCGCATCAAACCTTTTCCTTCAGAAACAAGAAATTTATCCACAAACTTGGTTGCAGAAGTCTTTTCACCTGTTGTAATATCAAACACATTATCTTCATCATATAATGTAAAAGTTGCATTGCCGGTAAAATTCAAGAAATCCAAAGCAGGTGAACGAAAAGATAATCTCACAGGAGCAAATCTGAGAGAATCTGCAGCAAAATTATAACTAGTCCCAAGATTAAGCCTTAATAGTTCAATCTTCTTTTCGGGAATTGAGTCATTTGCACTTGGCAATTTAATTTCGAAGCTATGCATATCATTATAATTCAAAGATTTCGATAATATGCTTGATGCATGTGAGCCGCCTTCGTCTGCAAATCGTGAATATCTAACGTATTGTTGAGTATTAGGGTCGAAATATTCATCGTAAAATCCATAATTTCTGTCTGAAAAATCAGGAGAGAAAGTAAAACTAACTGAAGGATTATATGTATGGCGAAATGCTTTAATTCCAAGACTTTCGGGATTGATAAATCCAAGTAATTTATGCTTGGAATCCATCATCCCATATAGTTTTGTCGATACAGATAGTCCTAAATTATAGAAGTATTCCCAAAAAAGGCCATTTTGATAAGTATTCACAATCGAACTATCTGATTGGTTAATCGTTCTGGTTAATTTTCTGAAAAATGTATTTGCACCAAGCGATATCGATGGAGAAACTGTGAAAAAACCGAATTTTGGTGAAATCAATAAAGACGGTGAGTAACTAATGAACTTCTTCTCAGTATTCCTAAAAGTAGTGTCAGTCACTAATGTAGTATCTACCAACTTCTGCTGAAAGTAAAGCGAATGGCTGTTTGAATATGTTCCGTTTGTGTTCAGTTTGAAAGTAATATCTCTCACCCAAGAGTCTCTTGGTACAAAACTCATTTGCTTGAACGGGTAAAAATTAGGCATTGAATATGAAAGAGGTATTGATTGATTGTATTCATTTGTAATGATATTCTGACTTCTCTGGTAAGACAAATTCATCGAAGTTTTATTCTCAAAAGTCCTGCTGTAACCGATATTTGAGGTTACATTTTGTGTGATACGGTCATTCATATTCGTCTGAGTATTTCTGTTGAAATCCTGAGAAGCGAAATTGACTGAACCGTTTATATTTTCCATCGGATTTATACGCTGATAATAGGAACCTGAGAAACTCCAATCATTCGAATATGGATTGTCAGGTTTTTGACGTGTTTTACCATATTGCATAGTGACATTAGCATTTAAATTATCTCCAATAATCAATCTGGTTGTATTTTTAAGTATTGCTCCACCTTTCGAATAATAATTCACTCCAAGTTGAGTATCCCAATAATCACTTGCTGCCCAGTAATAACCCAAATTTTCGAGCACAACTCCCCTATCATTAGAAAAGAAATATCCGGGAACAATTAAGCCTGACTGACGACCTTTTTTATTCGGCAAATAAAAACCGAATGGTACTACGAAAATGGGCATATCTTCCACATAAAATATTAATGGATCCACATATATTTTTTCACCCATTTCTACCTTCATTCTTGGTGAACCGAAATAGTAATGTGGATGAGGCTCATCGCATGTTGTATAACAACCATCTTGAACGAATAATGATTTAGATGAAATTCTCTTAATTTTATTACCGAAGTAAAAGCCTTCCGACATTTTGGTTTCACCCATGTCAATAACGCCCTTTTGCGTCTTGAAATTATACTTAATGATTTTGCCGTAATATTCTTCACCGGCATCGACCAAAACAGGGAAATTACTCATTTTATTTGCGGAATCCACCTTGGGATGAGCTTCCAACATACCTGATTCTAAGTTCAATTCAATATAATCTGCTGAAAGTTTTTGTACTTTGTAATTTAATTTTGAATTGCCGTAAATTTTCAGCAGTTTCGTTTTCATATCAAATGAAATAGAATCACTACCAATGGCAGAAACCAAAGTATCCAAAGTACTTGCTTTTTGATTTGTGGAATCCTGAATTGTGTTTAAATCTACCTTTACAGAATCGAAGACAAGATTATGTTCTTTTGCGAATTTATCTATTGCTGCAGAATCCAAAAGAGGTATAACAGGATTAACCTTTGTAGTCGTATCAGGCAATTGCTCAGACTGACTAAAAAGGTGCGAGATTCCACCCGTGAAAAAGATTAAAAATAGCAATAAAAATCGCATTTGAGTTTACTCAACTGTTACACTTTTTGCAAGATTTCTTGGCTTATCTATATCTCGGTTCAATTCCTTTGCAGTGTAGTATGCCATTAATTGCAAAGGAACTACTGAAAGAATCGGAGTGAGAATAGGTAAAGTCTCAGGAATTTTGATAATATGATCTGCAAGTCTGTCCAGTTCATTATTTCCTATATTTGTTACAACAATCACTTTACCTTTTCTTGCTTTCACTTCTTCAATGTTCGAAACAATTTTTTCGTAAATTTCATCTTTTGGAGCAATAAAAACAACAGGCATATTTTCATCAATTAGCGCAATTGGACCATGTTTCATCTCTGCTGCAGGATAGCCTTCTGCATGAATATATGAAATTTCCTTCAGCTTGAGTGCGCCTTCCAAAGCAACTGGATAATTAAATCCCCTGCCCAAATAAAGATAATTCCTGGAGTAAGAGTATGTTTTTGCAATTTTCTCAATTTCAGGTGCAATATTAAGAATCTGTTTTATTTTTTCAGGTATTGCTGAAAGTTCACGTGCAATTTTCAATCCCTCTTCTGAAGATATATTTCTCATTCTTCCCAAATATAGTGCAAGAAGAGTGAGTATAGTTAATTGTGAAGTGAAAGCCTTAGTTGAAGCAACGCCGATTTCAGGTCCTGCATGCACATATATTCCGGCATCTGTTTGTCGTGCTATTGAACTACCAACAACATTCACCAATCCTATTACTTTAATACCCCTTTGTTTTGCTTCTTGTACTGCAGCAAGAGTATCGGCAGTTTCACCACTCTGAGAAATAACTATAACAATATCATCATCGAAAAGAACAGGTGAACGATAGCGAAATTCTGAGGCATACTCCACTTCAACCGGTATTTGAGCCAATTGTTCTATTAAGTATTCCCCCACAAGTGCTGCATTGTAGGAAGTTCCACAGGCTGAAATGATAATCCTCTTTGCATTTCGGAAATCTTCCTTGACAGTCCTCAACCCGCCCAGTTTCACATTGCCTTCATCTATCAATAGTCTTCCACGAAAGCCATCAGTAATCGTTTGAGTTTGTTCGTAAATTTCTTTTAGCATAAAGTGCTCGAATCCACCTTTTTCAATTTGTTCCAGGTCAAATTCAAGAGTTTTGACTTCATTATTTGTCTGAACATTGGAAATTGTTTTAGTGATATATCCATCCGGAGAAAGAATTGCCATTTCATCATCATCCAGATAAACGACATTTTTAGTATGTTCAATCAAAGCAGAGGCATCTGATGCAACAAAATATTCATTATCACCTACACCCAAAATTAATGGACTCCCACGTCTAGCAGCAATAATCTTATCAGGATCATATGTAGAAACTATTGCCAAACCAAATGTCCCTTTAACTTCATTCAATGCAAGTCTGACTGCTAATTCCAAATCGTTTACTTTCAAGTAAAATCTTTCGATTAGTAAACATAAAACTTCAGTGTCCGTCTCGGAGCGGAATTCAAAACCTTCGGATAATAATTTTTTCTTGATTACAGCATAATTTTCAATAATTCCATTATGTACAATTGAAATCTTTTCTTGACTGTCATTATGGGGATGAGCATTTACATCATTTGGGAAACCGTGTGTAGCCCAACGTGTGTGGGCAATCCCAATATTAGAATGAATTTTTTCCGAATTTATAAGTTGCTCCAAATCAGCAACTCTTCCCTTCTTTTTTCTAGTAAGTACTTTTGAATCATTATTCAGCACAGTCAAACCGGCAGAATCGTAACCCCTGTATTCCATTCTTTTCAATCCTGTAATCAGCAATGGTACGATTTCTTTTTTACCGATATAACCTATAATTCCACACATATTGTCCTTTTTTTGTTAATTTTCACAAAATTAATTATGAAAAATTCATTTTTTCATTTTAGATAATTTGCAAATTATTGATTTTTTTCATAATTTACATTAATAATATATTCAATAACGTAATTCTAATCAAAAGATGTTAAAGTTATTTCAAAATGCTCCTGCATTCAGATTTATCATTTTTTTATTTATTGGATTTTTCTTCCAGAAAATCATTTCCATTCCTTTTGATTGGATTTACCCTGTTATCACCACAATAGTTTTAATAGCAGTAATTCTTTCAATTCTTAAAAAATTTTCAATTTCTGTATTACTATTACTATTTGCATTCGGAATATTTACTTCATTCAGGACATATAACCTTGATTTTAACTATTCAGGGAATTTTCCTCCTCAAATAAAAGGGCATTTCCAAGGCAAAGTGATAAATAAACTGAAAGTAAAAGGTAAAACTTCAAGATACATACTTGAAGGAGATTTAATTTTAAATGATTTTCAGAAAATCCCAAAAACCAGGTTACACTTTACATTGATTAATCAGCAGAATCTGCCGCTGGAGTTTGAAGAAGGAAACACTATTTTTGCAAAAATTCAGTATCGCATTCCAAATCAGGCAACTCTGCCCAATGAATTTGATGAGAAAAGTTACTATCGCTCAATTGATATACATTATACAGCATTTGAGCGATAGTAACTTTTCTCATCAAATTCATTGGGCAGAGTTGCCTGATTTGGAATGC
>MHAC01000076.1:0-3409 GCA_001804565.1 Ignavibacteria bacterium GWF2_33_9
TTTATTGTATTAGAACCGCAGAAAAATCTGAACCAAAATCAGATAAAAATTACAGAGATAGTTCCCAACAGAATGTCAACAACATTGCTTTCGAGAATCGAAAGAAATATATTATGGAAAAAGAATTACTCCTCATTGCGTGCCTTCAATTCGGATGTTTCCCAATTAGCAAGAATTAATTGGAAATATTTTTTAATAATAATAGGAGAAAAAAAATGAAATTATATTTCAAAGATATATTAACAATAATTTTTATTTTAATTGTCAGTGGACAAATATTATCGGCTGCACCGGAATATCAATGTCCTTATGGCTATGTAAAAATTGAAAAGGACGTTACGATAAATGTTGGTGGAACTTATTGTCAATACCATATTTATCTCTGTGTGTTGTGTCCCGCCGGACCGGCTGCACCACAATTTACTATTAAGTTGGTTCAATTTGAACCTTCGCCTATTAATTGTGGCTTCAACCCTAGCGATGCCAAAGATGCAATTGAACTGCTAATTTTAAATCCAACCTGGATTTCTCAAAATATTGCAACTGATTGCTTTGCAGGTTGGGGACCATGTCCAGAAAATGCAGTTATTCTTTATGGAGTTGTACCGAAATGCTGGAGTAAAGTAGGTTATAGGGATGATGAAAATATTTGGCGTGTTACTATAATTGCTTGTGATCCAATAGAAAATTGCGATTGTACAACGGTTTATTCTGTTTGTTGGGATCCTCAATTACAAGATTTTACTAAAACAATTATAAGTTATCCAAATAATTATAATTGTTGTCCTTTTACTGAAATTCCGGCTGACCCTGAAGAAAACGACGAAACACCTACAGGTTGTTTTTATTTACCTTGTTCACAATAATTCATAGAAAATGCCCTCATTAAGTGGGGGCATATTTAATTTATAGGAATCTATTATGAGAATATACTTTACAATAATAATGATTATCTTCATTTTTACGATAAATTCACCAATATCCCTTTCTAATTGGGAAATGTTGAAAGGACCAGGTTACAATAATGGAATTGTATCAATGGATGCCTATTGCAATAATATATTAATCAGTATTTTTTCTGAGGTATTTCTTTCAACCGATGCAGGGGAAAATTGGAAACATATAAACAAAGATTTAGATGTTTATTTGAATTGGGCAAGCCCGTTATTACTGACTGAAAATAATATATACATCGGCTCAGGACATGTTATCGAATTTTCTAGCTATGGAGTTTATAATTCAACAAATAAGGGAGATTCTTGGGAACACACCCAGTTGATTTTTGATAAAATTATCAAGATTGATTCTAAGATCTTTGCCATTGCTAATGATAGTCAAGGTTATATGAATAATAATATTTATCAATTGAATATTGAACAAAATGACTGGGAAAAAGTGTTTGATTCTATCCCCAAAGCAGCAAATATTTTATCATTTTACGAAGATTCCTCAAAGTATTATCTGGGTTTTAATGTAACAAGCAAATATACCCAAGACTCCAGTATAAAGAGAACCAATATTGGAATTTATGACAAAAAAATAAAAATGTGGACTTTTGTATGTGATTCATCTTGTAATATTTGGAAAGAACATATTTTATGCTTGAATAAAAAAGATAGTGTATTATTTGCTGGAACAAGTTATGGAATATATTCTTCTATTGATTATGGTCAAAATTGGGAATTAGTATCAAATAAATTAATAGCTTCTGATACAACATACTCCTTTAATTATGGTGTTCCTAAATTATTAATTAACAATAATTATATATATGCAATTTGCACTTCTAACACTCAAAGCGAAACTTTCGATTATACAAATTCATCATTTCTCTCTTATTCAACGAATAATGGGAACACTTGGATTTTGGATTCTCTTTTTTCCTGGAATAATCCAAGAGAATTAAAATTGTTTGAAAATAAATTACTAATTGCCACAAAAGATGGACTATATTTATCGGATTTTGCGTTAACTGAAAAAAAGGATTTAATGAATGAAAACCTTGTGGGTGACTTTGTTTTAGATTTTAATTGTAATGAGAATGTTTTATATACAGCAACTCCATACGGTAGCGCAGGAATTCATTATTCCACAAATTTTGGAATGACTTGGGAATTAATGGAAAATAATTTAATGAATTCTACTATTACTAAAATTGAAGTAAAAGATAATCATCTCTTAGCAGTTGTGAGTTATAAATATTTATATATTTCTGAAAATTCAGGTAAAACATTTTCACAAATTACAATTGATAATGGTTTGTTCGATACATCAGTATTATCAACGAAAATTTTTGATAACTTGGTATTTGTTGGTACCACAAGTGGATTATTCTTTTCTGAAGATTGGGGAAAAAGCTGGTCCTATCTTACGCAAAATAATCCAATAAAGGTATATAGTATTGCAATCAAGGATAATCAAATAATTCTTGGTTCAAACAATAATGTATTATTAATATCAAATGATTATGGTCAAAATTGGTCTAAGAAATTAATTCCTGATGAATTTTTAAATATTATATATTCCATATCGATAGAAGATAATATATTGATTGGGACAACCCATGCTCCAAAAGATATTTATGACCAATTTATTGGGAGAGGATTATTTATTTCGGATGACCAAGGAGAAACATTTAATCGTTTCGAATCAAACTTATCAGATTCTATAAGGATTTATTCAATTATTAAATATGATGGTGTAATGTTTTTGGGGTCACAAGAACTAAATTCAAATAATAGTAAAGGAGTTTATTATTCGACCAATAATGGATTAGAATGGATACCATATTCACAAGGTTTAACTAATAGATATCTAACTAAAATAGAAATATGCGGAAAATATCTCTTTGCATCAACTCAACTAGGAATGTACAGAGTGCCTTTGAACGAATTCGGAATTATCGGTGTAAAAGAAATAGAAGTTAAATCAAATTATTTATGGGCTTCAACACTTTATCCTAACCCTGCTCATGACAGAGTGACAGCCAAAATATACTGGGATATGGGATTGGATATTGGCACTGCCGATATTGGAATTTACAATATTTACGGTAATCAAGTCGAATCTGATGAAAATATAGAAATTGTTCAGGAAAGCGATTGGAGTGGCAAACTCACCTGGAATTGTTCAGGAGTACCTGTCGGGACATATTTCATCAAAATTGATTATGGCACAGCAACGAGGGTAATTAAATTTGTGAAGATATAAGAAAAGGGGCTGACGCCCCTTTTTCTTATGTTTATCCGCCACTTAATTATTTTACGAAAGTTCTTGTAATAACTTTGTCACCCAAATATAGATTCATATAGTATGCACCACTAAGAAGAGTATTTGCATCGAATTCAAGTGTTTGAGTTCCTGCACCGTAGAATTGAGCATTGCTGCTATAAACTTTCTGACCAATACT
>MHAC01000076.1:3424-14700 GCA_001804565.1 Ignavibacteria bacterium GWF2_33_9
ATCAAAGGATACTAAAGTAGGATTTGCCAAATTGAATTGGATTTTTCCATTTGTAGTCAAAGGATTTGGATATAAATTAACCTTGAAATTATCTGAATTTTCGTCAATTGAAGTAGCAACATCGGTCACCTCTGACTGATAGATTTCTTTTGTAGTCATGTTTTGCAGCCAGATAACAGCTGCAAGGTCTGAAAATTCTTCAACAGAATGTTCTGTAGCAACATTAATTGGGTCCTGAGAACTTGATGGTAATCTATAAGCACCTGGAAAAGTGTAGCTTTGATTAATTGGTATATCGACACCTTTTTCGACATTTCCTAAAGCAATACCATTAGCATCAGGCAGCATTTTTTTCATTACAAAATGAAACTCAGTTTCTCCGTTTGATTTTACGTTCTGAGTTGTTTTCTTTTCAACAATAGCAATGAAAGCGTTGATGGATCCGGTATAGTTCGAATAAGATTTAATATTACCAGTTACGTTGACAGTATGTGTTGTTTCATTTAAAGAAGCATCACCGGTAATGCTCACATAAGAAGGTGTAGCCTGAAATTGTTCGAAAAGCACATTAGTTAAATTTGAAGGATGGTCATCAAATCCACCATCAACTTCCAAACGTGGAACTGAATTAACATCACCGTAAAAAGTGCCTCTAGTTCTTCCTTCAGTAGTGTAGTACGGGTCTCCTGTTCCAGGGAAATAGTATTGGTATTTAACAACAGTCCATTTTTCGGGATATTGATCCAAAACTGCAGTGAGTGATTCGTTACCTGGTTTACAAGGTCCACAAGTAGAGGAAGTAAATACTTCAAACAGAGGTTTTTTGTTTATTAAATTCTCAATACCGGAAATGGATGCAGTAATTCTATCATTTGCAGTGTTCTCATCATCATTACCGTTAATCATGGATGCCCAGACTGAAACTTCATAATCCTTCTCTTGAGAAGGAATTGTCCATGTTGTGGGATGAGTGAAAATATAATCTGCGTCAGAAAGAATATTTAAATCAGAAATTGTGGCACTGACCGGAGCTCCACCATCCACGGAATAGTTTAATGTGAACGAATTGATTGTTTCGCTTCCAAGATTTTTCAATTTACCTTTGATTGTAATTTCTGTACCGGTTTTAGCATAAGGAGGAATATCCAGTAGTACTCCCGACATATCGTAAGAGTGTTGCTCTCCAAAAATGAAGCTGTAAACCAGAAAAGTTTCATTTGTTCCGGAAGTTAAATCTTTTGGAAATTCAATGTTCGGGCTTCCTGCAAGAGCAAAACCCAAAGAGCCATCTTCATTTTGGCAGCCTAAAGTAGCAGTGGTAACACTTTCCATTGCACCTGCAGAATAGTAATTGTAAACAACATCGAAAGTTCCGTGTTCATATAATCTGATAGCAAATGTATAAGTAGATGTTTCAAAATTCACTCTATGTATTTGTGACCACTGAATTACATGAATTCTATTAGGTGCAGTTCCGTATGTCCAGTTTTTGATTGTATAATCCTGAGTATCGGGTTTTGTGAGTACCAAAGCATCCCAAAATGCGAATATAGCATTTTTGGGTGCAGTTACTGAAGGTAAAACTGAATTTGCAGCAGAACTGGTTTTTGCACCGGCATCAAAAGTAATATAACCATTGTCACTTATTTTATAACTATCGTAGAGGTTACCATAGAAAGAAAAATAAAATGGTATAGTCTGTGCTGCCGAAAGTGCGTCAGCAAGGCCAGGACCGTTACCTTCCATAACTACATTTCCATTAGTTAAATAATTGTAATCGGCATTTGCCCCGACAGAACTGGAAATATAGTAATTTGTTTGTGAAAAAGCAGACATAGTCATTGCAAAAGCAATGACGAGAGAAAAAATTGTAAATCTTGTTTTCATATTGCTCCTGTATATTTATTTGAAAAAATGAGTATTCAAATATTTATCAATAAAAAGTTAATTTATTGTATGCAATTTAATAAAATCCATATAATTAAAGCAAATATAAGCAAAAAAAAACTCCGAATAAATCGGAGCTTTTAAATTTATTTGAAGCTAAATTATTTAACAATTACAAATGGAGTGTAAGAATACTGTCCATTTACATTGGAAATAAGATAGTAAGCACCATTTGCTAAATTGCTTGCAGAAATGCTTACATTGTTTTGACCTGCAACAACATTTTGAGTATTTAAGTTCATAACTCTATTGCCATTTGCGTCAATAACGTAAACTTCAGCCTGTGCAATACCATCAGGAACTGAGAAAGCAACTGTGGAATTAGAAACAACAGGATTAGGATAAATGCTCAAATTAGCATTGTTGTTTTCGAATTCAACAGAACTTCCACCCAAAAGCCAAGTAATCATATTACCGAGTAAAGTTGAACGATGACCTGCATCCTTGATTAAATCAAAGGAGAAACCATTATAGATATTACGGTTAGTTGCAGTTTGAATTTTAGCGGCAGCGCCTGTATTAGTCAAACCATCTTGCTGATAGTTTAATATAATTGAAGCTTTAGTGTTATCAAGTACTTTCAATTGGTCAACCCAAAAAGTATAAAATGGATGTGTAGTTCCATCATATTGATTCAAAATAGTTGCGAAACCTTCAGTAATTTCGCCTGCAACACCATTACAGTTTAATGGATAAAGTGTAATTTGGCCTGTTTGTGAATTTTGAGTAGCAATTGTCAAAGGATTTGCTTGAGTAGCTCCTGTGATGCCCCAATCTGAATTAAAAAATGATTTAACAGCTGCAACAGGATTCAAGTTTGTATTATTACCTGCAACGAAATACATAGCTAAATCTGATGTCATCAAAATTGAAGTTCCACCAGCCATCATTACTTTGCAATAGTTAATGATGTCCAGACTCTGAATTAGGATATTTCTTGATGCCATTGATTCCTGGATAAATACTAATTTGAAATCAACTGAACCAAATGCAGACATTGTGTTTGCATCCAAAGGAATGTAAGCGATTTTACCGGAAACTGTTGAATTAGAAGTTAAAGCTGATTTAACAGGGACATCAGTTCCGTCACTGAAGTGATACATTACATAATCAATCCCATCGGAAAGCAAGCCGTAATTTGCTGTAGCAGAACCGCCGGAATATTCGCTTGTGCTTTTAACAGTTGCATCAATTTTAATTTGACCATAGTAAGCAGTTGAGCCAACATTAACATCAGCAGTAACAGTGATTTCTGAATTAGCAGGAACGACAACTTGTGATTCAGGGAATGTTACACTCCAGTCTGAAGGGAAGTCTGATTTTGAGTTCACTGATAAGTCCACTGTAATGTCAACATCATTTTCATTTGTTAATGTAAGGTCATAAGGGTTTTTATTGTTTCTTGTTACTATATCATAGTTTTGAGTATTTGCAAATCTTGCAATATAAGTCATTTTTTTGTTTTCAGAAACTGCATTAATAATTTCTCTACTATTAACATTTTGAACTAAACCAACAAACCACATATTATCAAGGTTTTGGTAAGGAACGCCCAATGTAGTTAAATTAACAGTGAAAGTATGTTCGTAAGTTTCACCTGATTTTACACCTGCAAATGGAAGAGAACCACTAGTTCCCCAAGCTCCACCAGCCATATCAAGTAAAACATTATGATGTTTGTAATCATAAATTTTAGATGGTAAGCTATAGTATGGGTGATCTTTGTATGAAGCATTGCCACTCAAATAGTTAGATTGAGCAGTACCATTCATATTATCTTCCAAAATATATAGATTAAATGCCAATGGTGCAGCAATATCTTCACTGAAAGTTACAGAAACTGTGCCGGTAAGAGTTTTAGCATTTTTGTCCAAAGTATATGTCAAGCTAACGTCAGCAGGACTCATATTATTAATCAAACCTCCAACAACGCTAGGCCAATTTGATGGATGAGCATTTGTTTTTCTGTTAATTACTCCTGTTGGGAAGCCTGTTACTCCTAATGGACCACGCAAAACAGGTTCCAAAGGACTGTTCAAATTATCTGATGATGCAGAGCCATTGTGGATTGCAACAGGGATAAATTTTGAACCATATTCAGCAAGCATATCTTCAATTGCTTGATTACCAAGTACGCACCATCCGCACCATGCACCTGTAAAATCTTCTACGAGTACTTTGCGGGGAACTAAAGAATAAGCTGATGTTGCAAAGAATAAAAATGCAAGCACAGCAATACTAATTTTGTAAATAGATTTAGTCATCTATATCCTCATAATTTTTTGTTAATTAATTTCAACTTATATGTAAATTGCAAATTAATAATAAAACTTCAATTAATTTGTAATCAGTTAGATTTTATTTGCAAAACACGAAAATTATTTTGTGAATTTATTTATTTTCAATTTTTATTCTTAGAAATTTACGTTTTCCAACTTTGAAAACACTGAAATCCTCCAAAGAGAATTTTTGGAATGGATCACTTATTTTTTCAGAATCAATTGAAACGCCGCCTTGTTCGATCACTCTTTTTGCTTCTTTTTTGGATGGACACATATTTGCAAGGAATAAAATATCCTGCAAAGCTAATTCATCATTTTCGGACTGAATAATAAATTCATCAATTTCTTCGGGTAATTCTTTGTTTTTGAAAATCCTTTCAAAATTTTCCAAAACTTTTCCTGCTGCTTCAAATCCATGATATTTTTCTACAATTAACTGACCGGTTCGAACCTTAGCACTACGTGGATGTATTGATCCGTTTTCAAGACCTTCCTTTGTACCGATAACTTCGGACAATGGTGCAAATGCACCATACTGCAAATACCGAGCTATCAAATTGTCCGGAATGGACATTACTTTTCCGAACATATTATCAGGATCGTCGCTCAAACCAATATAATTATCATAGGATTTACTCATTTTTTCCACGCCGTCTGTACCTTCGAGTATAGGCATTGTGAGGATACATTGAGGTTCTTGCCCGTATGAACGCTGTAATTCACGTCCAACAAGCAAATTAAATTTTTGGTCTGTTCCACCTAATTCAATATCTGATTTAATTGCAACAGAATCCATTCCCTGAGCGAGTGGATATAAAAGTTCGTGCATGGAAATCGGGATACCGTCTTTGTAACGTTTAGAAAAATCATCTCTTTCCAAAAGTTGAGCAACAGTATATCTTGCTGCTAATCCAATCACATCCATAAAATTCATTGTGCCAAGCCAATCAGCATTATATTTCACTTCAAGTCTCTCTTTGGAAAGTACTAAAGTTGCTTGTTCCAAATAACTTTTTCCGTATTCACGAGCATCTTCCAATGTTAGTTGAGGACGTGTTTTACTCCTTCCTGTCGGATCGCCGATCATTCCGGTAAAATCTCCGATAATTAAAGTTGCCGTGTGGCCTAAATCCTGGAAATGGCGCATTTTGTTCAACACTACGGCATGTCCCAAATGCAAATCAGGGCGGGTAGGATCGCAGCCAAGTTTTACGCAAAGAGGTTTATTTTTTTTAATTGATTTCTCTAATTTTTTAACTAATTCTTCTTCAGGTATAATTTCGACTGTTGCTGAACGAATTAAGTCCATTTGCTCATTAATCGAAGGAAACATAAGCACCCCAATAAGTTTTATTTGTATCTGAATTTTCTGTCAATTTCCAATTTTGCATCTTTCATCTTCAAATCTTCCCGTTTATCGTATTTTTTCTTTGCTCTCACAAGTCCTAATTCCACCTTCACGTATGGACCTGAAAAATATATACTCAAAGGTATAAGAGTAAGACCTTTTTCATTCACCGCAGTTCTTAACTTAATTGCTTCACGATGACTTACAAGCAATTTACGGGGCCTTTTGGGCTTATGATTTGCAATATTCCCGAAATCATATTCTGCAATATGCAGATTCAACAGATACAAATCATTGGAAATTTTATCAGTGAAAGAAGCATAAGCATCCTGCAAATTTGCTTTGCCGGCTCGAAGTGATTTCACTTCGGTCCCTTGCAAAACTAATCCGCATTCGACACGTTGAACTACTTCGTAATCATGATATGCACGTTTGTTTGAAGTAATCAGTCTTATTTTTCTTTCGGTATTTTCCATTATAATGTAATAATAAAGTTACAAAATTACGAATAAGTAAATTATTATATGAATAATACTCTTTTATTCGTTTACAAATCTATGAAAACCGAAAATACTAAATTTAATATATCAGAAATATTTTATTCAATACAGGGCGAAGGTTCAAGAGCAGGAATGCCTTGTGTCTTCATCCGATTGCAGGGCTGCAATTTCAGATGTGATTGGTGCGACACACCTTATGCTCTCGAAAGCAATGATGATGCAGAGTGGATGACGGGTGCGCAAATTCTGGAGAAAGTAAATTCTTTTGAATGCGATTTCGTGGAATTTACCGGTGGAGAACCACTATTCCAAAAAGATTCAGTGGACTTAATCAATGATTTTGTGGATAACGGTTTTTTGGTGGCAATTGAAACAAACGGATACCATACCTTCGAAAATCTGAATTCCGCAGCAGTTAAGATTATGGATATAAAATGCCCCGGCTCAAGAATGCAGAGATTCAATAATCCTGATAATTTTAAGTATTTAACACAAAATGATGAATTAAAATTTGTAGTTTTGAATAAATCTGATTTCGACTGGGCAGTTAATTATATTAAAGAGAATGACCTGTTTGCAAAAGTCAGTATTGTACTTTTTTCGCCTGTTTTCGGGAAATTGGAACCTGTTCAACTTTCAGAGTGGATTTTGGAATCTCATCTTCCGATTAGATTGCAGCTGCAAATTCATAAATTTATATGGGAACCGAATACCCGTGGTGTATAAACCTTTTTCAGTTTTTTTTGATTTTATATTGGAGTAAAAATGAACATAATCACTTGGAATATAAATGGCTATCGTTCTGTTGTGGGACAAAATCCTCGCAAAGTTGGCGACAAGAAATTTACTGATAATTTACTGTTCGAATATATATATTCTTCAAAACCGGATATAATCTGTCTTCAGGAAACCAAAAGCGAACCTGAGCAGATAAAACCTCATTTGCAGGCACCGGAAGGATATACAGCAAATTATAATTGGTCTAAAGCACGAAAAGGATATAGCGGTGTGGTTACTTTTTCCAAGATTCCAGTTGAAAATGCAGTCAGTGAAATCGGTGTGGAAATATTCGATATTGAAGGCAGGATTATGCAGACAGATTACGAAGGCTTTTCTCTTTTGAATATATATTTCCCGAATGGGGGCAGAGGAATTGAACGTGTAGATTATAAGCTAAAGTTTTATGACGCAATAGCCGTTTATACAAACAAATTGCGTGAAAAAGGCCGTAAGTTAATTATGTGTGGCGATTACAATACTGCTCATAATGAAATTGATCTTGCCCGACCCAAAGAAAATGAAAAAACTTCCGGATTTTTGCCTGAAGAAAGAGTAAAACTAGATGAATTAGTGGAAAACGGCTGGGTGGATGCTTTCCGACAATTCAATAAAGAGCCTGAAAATTATACATGGTGGGACCAGAAAACCCGTGCACGTGACAGGAACATTGGCTGGAGAATTGATTATCATTTCTTTACCCAAGATTTAACGGATAAGGTGAAAGGCTGTAAAATATATCCTGAAGTTATGGGCTCTGACCATTGTCCTGTGGAAATAATTTTAGATATATAAGTTAATTCTCAAATTCATTTAACTGATTACTTACTGTGATTCATATCATTTTGCAATTCTTTGAATTTCGCAAAATCATGTGATAAATCAATTAAATTGAGTAATGCACCTCTTTCTTTGAGAAAATATATCTTGTCAAACCTTGATTTCACTGTTTCTTCGGCATTATCAATTAATTTCGACAGATAATTCACGAAAATAAGCATTGAATTTTTAAGTTCTTTTTCTAATGCAGGGATATTTTCGCTTCCTAAACCGGAGTTATTTTGTCTTTGTATTGACTTATGCATTTTGTAAATGCTTGAACCGGTGAATATAATATTATTCATCAATTCATCATTCAATGATGCTGCACCTAATTCAAATAGAATGGCTAAATCATTTTGTTTTCTCAAAGTATTGCTACTATATTCAGTTAAATAGTTGATTACTGAATTTGTATCTTCGGAAATTTTCATAATAAATATTTTGCTGTTTCAGAATGTTTTCAACGAAAAAGCAGAAGTTTTAATATTATGAATTAAAATAATAAAAAATTAAGATTATTTGTTTTTTTTTCTTTAATTTAAATGTCTTTTAATTATCAATTAAGTGTAATTGTATTAGAAAGGGGAAAAATTGTGAAAAACTTACACTTTTTAATATATGGATTTGCATTAATCTTTCTGTTAAATATAAATTTAAATGCACAAACCGAAAAACATTCCTCATACGAGGGGATGCATTTTCAAGTGGCATTTATGCAAAATGAATTTTATGTTGTTGACGATTATTTGGGTGTTGAGCTTAAAATCTTCATTGCTACAAGAAGTTTTACTAATATAACCGTTAATTTTCCCAACAATACACAGGAAAAATATTCAATACCCGGAGATTCAGTTCTTGTTTTGAATATTTCAAATTATTTTTATTACACAGTATCCGAAGAAGTAGTAAAAAATGCAATTGAAATTTTAACAGATATACCGGTGGTTGTATATTCTTTCAATAGTCAAGCGCATACAAGCGATAGTTATGTTTGTGTTCCCGTTTCATTTTGGGGAAATGATTATGCAATAATATCAATGCCGAACGACCAGTATAATCCAACATATCCTCCACAAAGTCCATTGGATTCATTGATTCAATATATGTCACGCCCATCTGAATTTTGTGTTATAGCAGGATACGACGATACTCAGGTCACAATGCGACCAACTTCACTCACTGAGGCAGGCAAACAAGTTGGACGATACTATACTGTTACATTAAATAAAGGCGATACTTATTTGGTGAAATCTTTTCCTACTCCTAAGGGATATGGTGATTTGACAGGAACTTTAATTACATCGACTAAACCTATAGGAGTTCTTTCCGGGCATGTCAGGACAGCAATTCCACAGGTTACACCACCCGGAAAAGATACTAAAGACCATATAGTAGAACAATTACAACCGATGGATTCATGGGGAGATTTGTATTGCTCTGTTCCTTTTGGTGTAAATGTTGATGGGGATTTATTCCGTGTTATGAGCCGTGAGCCAAATACAAAAGTGAATGTATATACTTCTACTATACCGACTGAATATACTTTCCCGGATTCACTATCCACAAAGAATTTTACAGTGAATGTCCCTGCAATATGGCAGTCAAATAAACCAATTCAAATTGCACAGTTTATGCAGCGTCGAAGTGTAGATCTTGAATCAAAAGATTTCGACCCTGCAATGGTGTTACTCCCACCACGGGAACAATTTGTTGAACGAGTTCTCTTCACAACTCCGGGAGGAGTATTCTATAATCCAATGCAGTATAATGCACATTATGTGAGCATTATCTCAGAAGGAAAGGCAATACCATCACTTTATATTGATGGATTGTCAGTAGATTCCATATCTGCAATTTCATCGCAGCAAATTTACGGAACGGATTTATACTGGACTGTATTGCGGCTGTCATACGGGACTCATGAACTTTCTTCCACAACCGGTAGATTCTCAGGATTCTTATTTGGAGTTGGAGAATTTGATTCTTATGCAATGGTGCTTGGAGCATCACTTGTGAAACCGGATTTAGTGGACTTAATGCCGCCAATTATTGATGTGAACGTTGATTGTTATGAAATTACCGGTTCAACTCATGATTTCGATTCTGAATTTGGCAGTGGAATTAACTTTGCAAGAGTAGATGAATTGATTACAAATAACTACACTTGGAAAATTCTGCCATCACTTCCTAATGATACATTAATTCAATTCACTGCACAAATTATAAATAAAAACCAACCTGCAGTTTTTGCAATTGAGTGTATCGACAAAGAAGGAAATATCAGCACATATAAATATGAATATTTTCCTTTCAAAGCGACATATTCAGATGCAATGGATTTCGGTCAAATGTCAACTACAGATTCACTTTGTATGGATTTTGTAATTAAAAATACAGGAAAATCCGTGCAATATCTAGATTCAATTCATTTCCCTCAGGATGTGAGACTTACTTATTATCATAGTATTCTCGTACCGGATTCACTAAGTCCCGGAGAAGAAATTACCGGCAGAGTGTGTTTCAATCCTAATGGGAATAATGCTGATTTGAATGATGCTATAATCGCTTATTTTGCATGCGATAATATTGTGAAAATTGATATGATTGGAGAAGTATTTGCCCCCGCAATAGAGGTTACAGGATGGGATTTTGGACCTGTTTATGTTGGAGATTCAGCAAAACATGAAATTTCAATTAAGAATATTGGGAATATTGCTTTACGTGTGGACTCTCTTTTCTTTTTTGTTAATGATAATAATTTCAGTTATGATTCCTTGGAATTAATGCCTGTAATGCTGAATCCCGGAAATAAATTTGATATTTGGGTCACTTTCCACCCCTCACGCAGAGATATTTTCCATGCTTCTTTAAGATTTGCAAATAATTTAAAAATAAATAATCAGGTAAATATTGACGGCAAAGGGATTGCACCTCTTTTCAACGATTATTATCTCGATTTCGGCAGACGCAGAATCGGGACCTTAAATGATACATCAATTCAAATAGGTAATGATGGCAATGTTGCTTCTGAAATCAAGTTCAAGGAATTTGTTATTAAACAAATTGATGATAATAATTCTCAAACTTTGGAAAATATTCAGCAAATTGTCGATGCGCTCGATTTGATGAAACTTGATTTTAGCTTTAACCCGACTGATACTAGTTCTTACGAACTATCTGCAAATTTGGTATGCGATTGGAATCTGCATCCCGACGTTAACGTGAGAATAACCGGTACCGGAACTATTCCACAGGTGACGACAAGCGATTATGATTTTGGCGATGTTGTGATTTTTTCCAATAATTCTGCTTCACCCGAATTAGTAGAAAGTTTCGGTAATGAGGATTTGACCATTGATGAAATTAAAGTATTGAGTGGAGATTCATCTTCATTTAATATCAATTATAATTCACTAAAGTCAATTATATTACCAACCGGAGAAAAACTTGTAATTCCCATAGATTTTATTCCTCAAACCCTAGGACAGCACAAACTTGTGTTAGGAGTTGTTAATGATGCTGAACCAAATTATGCCCGCAGAACTGATACAATTACGATTACAGGGAATGCAATTCCTCCGGACGTATTAGATGTCTCTG